>CAZLSK010000199.1:0-1501 GCA_964562075.1 uncultured Candidatus Nitrosotenuis sp. | reverse complement strand
TACCGCTTAACCTTTGCAGATCCCATCTTTATAATAGGAATCACGTTTTTGGTACTCGCCGCCTCGCTTGGAGGCTTTGTAGTGTATCACAAACAAACAACCATGGTTCCACTCGAGATGCAGGAAAGAGTAGAGATCGAAGCAATGAGCTGCGAAGAGATCAAAGTAAAACACGAGCTTGGCCAGTACTGGTCCTTTAACAACTGGAAGATAGCTAATGCCAAAGTAAAGGCATGCGCTCCACCAGAATAATCATATGATGATTTTTATCTTTGAATGTGTATCTAGGACGTGTGTTTGAGTATCTAGCCATATCTTCAAACTTTGAGACGATAAGTTCCAATCAAACAGGCGGGGCGCAAAACTGATGCAGACATACATCCTGCTAAGCTGCAACGTTGGAGCAGAACAGGAAGTGCTTTCTCAGCTAAAGGCAATTGATGGAATAACTCATGCGATCATGACATATGGTGACTATGACATTGTGGCAAAGGCAGAGGCCGAATCGGCACGCGAAATGGACATCCTCATCACAACAAAAATCAGGCAGCTGCAAAAGGTACGGAGTACCGTAACGCTACACGTAACCGACTAGTGTCTTCGCACCAGCAAGAAAACCCCCGCGCCTGCAACGATTATCCCACAAACCGCAATCCCAATTCCATAGTAGATCCAGTCCTTGTTAAAATACATAAAAGAGGATTCGGGCCCAAGCCGTCCACTTCCCTGAGACTGAAAAATAATGCCAAGGATAATCAGAATGATTCCAATCGATATGAGGACTCTGGAGACTTTCATGTGCCGTATTCAGCTTGCCTGTGCCAAGTTAACAGAACCTGATTAATTAAGCAAATGATTTTTTGTTCTTTTCTTTAATCCGGTTTTTATCACTAAAAAGAATGTACAACTGGGATGAAGGCATCTACGAGCAGCGCCGCTTTTCAAAACTCAGTCTGATACTTTTTGCAAGCGCAGCATCGCTTGCAATCCTGATGTTTCTTATCTTTTCCCAGTACATCCAAAAGCTAACATCAGAAGTGCCATTTTTGATAGAGATGGTGTACTTTCCAACGGTTGCTGTAGGATTTGTATTTGGGCTAAAAATAACAGAACGCGCGGTAATGCCTTCTGAGATCCGCAGCCCAATCAAGCGTGGAATCGTCAAAATACTGTTGTTCTTTTTCATAATTGGAGGGCTTTTCAGCTCTGTCAGCTTTGCACTAAGCGGAGGAATACATCTTCCAGAAAAGTCTCTTTTAGAGATTGGACTTGCTGACTGGGTTAACCAGTTTGCTGCCAAAAACGGTGGATTGACATTTCTTATAATCTCGAGCATCTCAATCATGGCAGTAGCTACAAGGCGCATAATCGGCCTTGGCGGCATTGTAAACAACATAACTACGTTTGTTGGAACGTTCATCTTTTTTTCAATGGTGGCACTCAGCCTTTCTCATGTCCAACCATCACCATCACAGGTCTATTTCTACACGTTTTACCATGC
>CAZLSK010000198.1:0-1511 GCA_964562075.1 uncultured Candidatus Nitrosotenuis sp. | reverse complement strand
GCAGGCAAGGAGGTAATTGAAAAAGAAGAATATGTAGAAAAGCTTCAGGCAGCAATCGATGCAAAAAAAACCAAGGACTTTATCATAGTTGCACGAACAGACGCTAGAGCCACAAAAGGATTGGATGATGCAATTGAGCGCGCCAAATATTATAGGAAGGTGGGCGCCGATGCAGTCTTTGTTGAGGCACCAAAGTCCATCGATGAGATGAGAAAGATTGGAAAATCAATCAATGCACCCCTTGTTGCAAACATGATAGAAGGAGGCGCAACACCAATTCTTTCTGCCAGGGAATTGCACAAGATGGGCTTTAAGATAATCTTGTATCCACTTTCTGTTCTTTATGCAAATACCTACGCCTCACTTCGAATTTTAAAGGAGCTTAGAAAAACCGGCACCACCACCAAACTAAGAGACAGACTGGTCAGCTTTGATGAGTTCAACGAAATTGTGGAGCTGGCAAAGTTCAGAAAGTTGGAACTACGGTACAAGCAATAAAATAAAAAAGTCCAAGTAAAGTGCCCTCTTATGGAGAGTTTCTCTTTACTTCGATCTCGATTGTGGATACGTTTCGTGACTTTCCGTCTTTGGATTCTAGTTGTTCAGAGCCTATCTTTATTTGGCCAATAGAGTATCCAGCATTTTCTGTCTTTCTTGAAATGATTTGTGCGACGTCTACTGCGCGTCCGATGCTGAGTCCTCTGGCTTTGATATGCACTGATGGCAAGTTCGCCAATTGAATAAGCGTGGATGTTACATACGCCATCAAAGGTTTCTTGCCAATGAAAATTACGTCTCTGTTTTCGCTGGACATGTCATGTTAACTATATATGGATAATTTAAATCTAAAAACGCAGATCGTAAGCAGACTGCAAAAATTTCTTATTAATTGACGGGTAAATACTAGGTAAAAATGACTTCATTTGAGGAATTAAAAAAAGTCATAGAAACAGACTCTAAAGAGGAAAAGATCAGAATTTTGGAATCGGCAACTGACGCTAAAGACCCAAACCTTGTAGGTCTGATAATTTCAGAGCTCGATGATAGAGACATTGAGGTGAGGGGAGAGGCATTCAGCACATTGTTGCTAAACGAAAACGACATTTCAGATATTTTAATTGAAAACCTCAAAAACCCAAGTAAAAATATTCGTGGTTATTCAGCGCTGGTTCTGGCAAATAGAAATGACAAAAAGGCAATTTCAAAAATCATAGAATTGACAAACGATGAGAGTGCGATGGTTCGCTCATGCGCCATCGGAGCACTTGGCCACCTCAAGGCAAGCCAAGCATTACCTGTAATACAAAGATGTTTGGATGACACAAATCTTGAAGTCAAAAAGAGTGCTATCAAGTCCGCAATCGATATCGGTGATAGGAGCATCCTTGATAAACTTGATAATCTTTCAAAAGAAAACGATCCCGAAATAGACAAGCTCATAGTTCTTGCCAGAAACAATTTGTAAGTGGACCGGGAGGGATTTGAACCCTCGATCTCACCCATGCCAAGGG
>CAZLSK010000197.1:0-1522 GCA_964562075.1 uncultured Candidatus Nitrosotenuis sp. | reverse complement strand
AAGAATCCTTTTCAACTGCAGAAGGCAACCATAGCTTCTTTACAAAGTATTTGATAGAAGGACTCAGGGGAGCCAATGGAAAATCAACCGATGATGACGGAATGGTGACGCCGGAGTCATTGATGCGCTATATCGATAAAGAAATTGATGAATTACCAAAAGATAAACGACCGGAACAAACACCATTTAGAAAAATTGAATTGGCAGGATCGATAACTCTTGCGTCATATCCTCAATATGTACGGAAAACACGAACTAAAAAAATCATGATTCTCTCCGATATTTTGGAGGAAGGCAACAAGTATCTGTCCTTGGAGATATATGATAAAGCACTGGAATATTTTGACAAAGCTTTAGAAATTAATCCAAAAGATGCTTCGGCGTGGATTGGAAGAGCCAAGGCTTTTGGCGGGATGATGTTGTACGAAAAGGCGCTCAAATGTTATGACAAAGTCATAGAATTGCAACCCAATCACCCCAACATTTGGTTCTACAAAGGAAACGGGTATTTCAAAGACGGAAGGTATGAACAGGCACTAGAGTGTTTTGATAAGGCAATTGCGTTGAATCCGGCTGATGCTGATGCTTGGTATAACAAAGGTTGCACCCTTAAAAAATTATCAAAAGGAAAAGAAGCAGACTATTGCCTCGTCAAGTATAAAGAACTCAGGGAGAATCGCCCTGATGCTACTGAAAGCAACGTTTTGGAACATAAAAAAAGGTTTTGGGGTTTTCGCAGACCTGAAACTAAAGCACCGCAAATCATAGATAAAAAAGTTGATCAAACAAAAATAACAACACCAAGTGTAGAACCAGAAAGAGTGACGCCGATCATAGAATCAAAGCAAAAGGCAAAACGTTTTGGGATTTTTCGAAGAACAAAAGATCAAGAAAAACCTGCACAATGGCACGATGTAAAGGTAAAAAGTAAAAAAAGAGACTGGTATGTGGGAACAGCAAACCAATTTTATTTAGCTAGCGACTGGGAAAAATCAAGTTGGCACTACGGTGGCATTAAACCTGTTTTCATATACACATTGTTACTTGTGAATGTTGATGGGTTGGGAGAAAATGAAACTCTTGCAGTTAGGATTAAATCAAAAAATCTGCTGGATGCACTAATTATCAATGGTGACAAGGTAGAAATTAAAGGGAAGCGGTCAAAAGAGGGCTACTTTGATGCTACCAAAATCTACAACAATACTCGTAACATTGAGATCAAGGTAAGCAAGTAATGGAAAATTTGTTGATCTTTGCCAGATGACAGAATAAAAATTACAATACTAGAATGGCTACAAAGGCAGAAACAAACACTATTGCAACCGTGTTTAGCAATTTTATCACAGTGTTCAGGGCAGGACCTGCAGTGTCTTTGTATGGGTCACCAATTATATCTCCAACAACTGCGACCTTGTGTTCCTCCGTTCCTTTCTGTCCCTTCATTTCGATTAGTTTTTTGGCATTGTCCCATGCGCCACCCGTGTTTGCTAAGTGAAATGCCAAGAATATTCCAGTAACTACT
>CAZLSK010000196.1:0-1568 GCA_964562075.1 uncultured Candidatus Nitrosotenuis sp. | reverse complement strand
GATTATGAGTATTGCCACTTTTGTAGGAGGATAGAAAGACTGGCACTCTAACCAGGCTGAGCTACCCCGGCACAAGAACGCCTAATTTTACGGCGCAATTAAATGATTCTCAAATTAAGCGCAAAAATCAGAACTAGAATATTATTTGGATTTTAACAAATCAGATCATGAGGTGGTCCGGCTGGCATTTGACTGTGATTGCCGCCGTAGCATCAATTGTAATCTCGATATTTTTGTTCCAGTTTGGAATCTTTTTCTTCTTTTTGCCGCTTGTCTTTGTGCCTTTTTTGCACATCTTTAGGAACAACAAAAAAACCTGCCACAACTGCGGAATACGATCACGCGGAAATTATTGTCCTGAGTGTGGCACCAAACTCTAGAATTACTGCGCTATTATGTCCTGCCACTTGGCATCTACGTTTTTGACCCAAAGGAATTTTCGCTGAAGCGATGTGGTGTACAGTTTTTCCCAGTCTGCCTTTACCTCATCTGTCCAGGCCTTGAAGACCCGTGGGTCAATATAGTTTCGAAGCGACGTTCCCAAGTTATAGTCACGTGTCTGCCTCTGAAGCTTGATTGCAAGCTTGAGCTTTTCTTTTCGCTCCTCGAGCTTTATCTTTTGTTTATCCGTTTTTGGCTGAGTGCTCTCTAGTTTTTTGAGCTGTTCTTCTTTCTTTTGGAGTGTTGCATCAAAGTTCTTTGGGATGGTTCGCTTGTGGTTGCATTTCATGGCTGCCTGAAGGTTTGCCATCTTTGCGATGTAGAGCTTTTCTGTCTCCGACTTTTTCTTTACATCGGTCTGGCCTTTGAGATAGTTTTTGACCTCAGTTGTTGCCAGATATGTTCTGAAAACCTTGGCAGTCATGCCCTTTACTATGCCGCTCAAAAATGCGTTGACGTGTCTCGATGTTATTCCGTCAAATATTTCGTCTTGTGGTTTTTTGTTTGATATTAATGTCTTGATGTTTTCATAAAGCATCCTGTCGTTTCCCTCAACGTGGATGGTCTCCTGCCAGCGGACGCTGTCCTTTCCCAAAAAGTCAAAGTTAATCGAGTCGTTGCCGAGGCTGACGTGCTCCTTTCGTAGTGTGGTTGCACCTACCGTGTCAGCTTCGTCAGGGTCTTTTTCGTCTCCGACCCTCATCGAGGTTCGATAAATGAGATAGCAAGCAGTGGCAATCTTGGCAGTACGTGGGTCTTTATTCCTCATTGCGGCAATTATCTTTTCTTCAACTTTTTTTATCTCCTTTCCAAGCTTTGCTGCCTTGTCATATTTTGCTTGGTCACGTTCCTGCTTTAGTCCTGCGGTGTCTGAGAGCCAGACATACTTGATTTTGCCAGAGATATAGTCGTCCCAGCACGCAAGCCACATAGAGTCATGATCATGGATTATTTTTTTCCAGTTGCCCAGCGGAACCTTGGCGTTTTGGCCCAAGTTTAGCGTTACATCTTTTTGTGTGATCTTTGGCTTCCACTTGCCGCGCAGGGGGTGGTCGCCACGGCCGATGAAGATTCCGGGAGGCTCTGCCATATAGTTTGCAACCTCGACCACATTTCCGTCAATTATT
>CAZLSK010000195.1:0-1598 GCA_964562075.1 uncultured Candidatus Nitrosotenuis sp. | reverse complement strand
TAGAATCCTTTAACAAAATCTCAGAAAACATGGATGATGACTTTAAGCGCAGAGTGCTAAATGATGATGGGACACCACGATCTCTTATCAACATATACATCAATGGAAAAAATGCCCGATTTTCTGGTGGCATGGAGACGGCGTTGAAAGACGGTGATGAAATCTACATTCTGCCTGCAGTAGCAGGTGGTTCAGAACTGTCAAGCAAAGACATTGACAGATACTCGCGACAAATCATGCTAGAAGAGATTGGCTACCAAGGGCAACTAAAACTAAGGACATCAAAAGCCTGTGTTGTCGGAATTGGTGGACTGGGCAATCCAATCACAACAAGACTTGTTGCCATGGGAATTGGCAAATTACGAATCATAGATAGAGATGTAATTGAACTATCAAACCTTCACAGGCAGACAATGTTTGATGAGTCTGATGTGGGCCAAGTAAAAGTCGAAGTTGGAGCAAAAAAACTAAAAAAACTAAACCCTGACGTTGAAATCGAGTCTCTTCCAATCTCAATAAATGATTATACCGCACTTGATGCTGTAGAGGGCTGCGATGTCGTAATAGACGCACTTGATAGTGTCAATGCAAGATATGCATTGAACAAAGCTTGTGTAGAAAAAAACATTCCATTTGTTACTGGCGCAGCGGTGGGAGTATCGGGGCAAGTCTTTACAATTTTGCCGCATCAAAGTGCCTGCTATTCATGCATGTTTCCTGCGCTTGATGAAGATTCGATGCCTACCTGCAGTATTGAGGGTGTCCATCCCTCCATTCTTTCAATAATTGGTGGGATCGAAGTTGCAGAAGCTGTTAAAATCTTACTCGGCAAAAAGCCAACGCTTTCAGACAAAATACTACACGTAGATCTGGAAAATCTGGATTTTGTCATGACAAAAACATTCAAGGCAGAAGAATGTCCTGTTTGTGGAAATGGTAAAGTAGAAGCTACACCAAAAGAGGAATTGATAATTGAAGAGCTTTGCGGTCGAAATAGAGGGAAACGAACATTTTCAATTACACCAACACAAAAGTTTGAAATTGATACAGAAAAGATTACAACCCTTGCGACAAACTTGAAATTTCGCGTGGAAAATCAGGGAGAGCTTGGACTTTCAATGCGAACTGATGATTTTTCTATTAGCTTTATGAAAAGGGGTTCTGCCGTCATAGTGGGACCAAAGGACGAAAATGACGCTGTTTTGTTATACAAAAAACTCTTAAGCAAAAAAGAAATCATAACCAATTGAGACTCAACACCGGTTGAACCACCAAATCACCATATGAATTGTAAATATTGCAAAGTCCGATCAAAAAAATCGATCAGGCTCAAAATAGCCTTGAAATTTATTCAAAAAATCGCATTATTGTGGATAATTTGTCCATTAATCTTATATACTGATTTTTAAACAGACCAACTAATAACATGAACAACGAGATAGGACGTAAACTAACTAGTCTTACTTTAATGACAATTATGCTAGCTGGCGGCCTTTTGGCATTTGCTCCAAGCACAATGCCAGAGGCAGCAGCAGCAAATGCAAACTTGTTTGTATCGGCTGAAAACTCTCAATTCCAAAACTACTTTGCAGGACCAA
>CAZLSK010000194.1:0-1636 GCA_964562075.1 uncultured Candidatus Nitrosotenuis sp. | reverse complement strand
CCATACATAATCACCTAATTTATTTACTATGAGAAAAAACAAAAAATATGGATCATCACAACTTTCATGGGAAAGACATACCACACATCAAGCTCAGCCCTAAAACAACAATTGAGGAACTGGTGGATGTTTTTGCAGGCTCTGGCTATAATGGAAGGCAGTTAGGCGAAGCTGCAAAGCTATATGCCAAGATGATACAAGAGGATGCAACGATCTGCCTTACCGTCTCAGGTGCACTAACACCTGTGGGTTTTGGCGGCATAATCAAGACCTTGATTGAAAATGGGTTTGTGGACTGGATTGTTGCAACTGGCGCAAACGTATATCATGAAGACCACTTCGCCCAAGGATTTCCTGTAAAACAAGGTCATTTTGAAGTAGATGATATGGTGTTATACGAAAAAGAGATTGTGCGAATAAGAGATGTATACATCAAATTTATGGAGACACTTGAAGCTGAAGACCAGCTAATCCAAAAAATGTTCAAAGACCAACTAGTTGACAAACCGTTTACAACTGCAGAGTTTTGCAATATCATGGGAAGGATTAGTGCCGAGAAGGCCAAGTATCCTGAGAGGAGTTTTATTGTATCAGCATACAAATACGACGTACCAGTTTACGTCTCGACATTAAAGGACTCTTCGCTTGCGCTCAACCTTGGTGTACACAGGCTTCAAAACAAGGTATACAACCTTGACTTTGTTCGTGAAATTTTGGAGCATGCAGCCATTGTCTACAACTCTAAAAAATCAGCAATAGTGGAACTTGGTGGAGGCGTACCAAAGAACACGGCACAGCAGACAGGACCGATGCTTGATCAGATCCTTCAAAGAAACGATGGTGGTCAGGACTACATCATACAAATAACAGACGCAAGACCGGACACCGGAGGGCTGTCAGGTGCAACTCTCCAAGAAGGGAAAAGTTGGGGGAAGGTACAAGACGCCCACCATGGGATGATCACCGTCTATACAGACGCGACGATTGCATTTCCAGTCATTGCTGCCTATGTCCTTGCCACACAGAAACCAAGAAAACCAAAAAGGATCTACAAGAACTTACCAAAATTCTATGCGAAATTACAAAATGATTATCTGCAAAAAAATGGCCAAGAGATTGCGATAAAAAGAAAACACTAGAAGCGGTCGTATCTGGCCCGCTCAAGCTCGCGGTCTTCTTTTGTTTCCTTTTTCCATTCTTTGTAGTGCTCCTTACAAAGGATTGCCTTTTTTCCTGGGGATTTCAACCGAATGCCGGCATTTTCTACCTTGGACGAGTTTAAAGAGCGCGCCCCGTCTTTGTCACAACCATCAACATCACATTTAGCTCCTTTTGATACCAAACCCATATCCGTACATCTTTTTTATGGTATTTATACTTGAAAGTTTTTGAAAGACGCTTAAGATGGCAACCATTTTATGATTTATTCAAGTTCAAAAAACTCGAAATTGTTTGTTCACATTAAACTAACTACGGGATAAATTGCATTTTTTTGTGGAAAACATATATGCAGAGACCTGACACTGTCAACGCTAGTTTAAAACCCGTACTTACAATACAAAACATCAAGAACTCACGCGTCATAGGTGCCCAGATAAACAGTACCCTACAGGACATAATACAAACCCTCATCACA
>CAZLSK010000193.1:0-1641 GCA_964562075.1 uncultured Candidatus Nitrosotenuis sp. | reverse complement strand
TAGTAGAAGGGGTACTGGCAAGTATTGACTTGTTGGGATTTGTGCGACAAAGCATCGTAAAACAACACCTTTATAAAGTAAAGTACGGTACCATACCGTATGGTAGATGAATTAAGATTAGACAGTCTTGACGGTGTAGGTCCTGTTACAACAAAAAAGCTAACCGATGCAGGAATACACAACATTATGGATCTGATTGTCCGAGGTCCAGTAGACGTTTCCGAAGTAACTGGCATGGATAGGGAGACAGCAGAAAAAATAGTTACCAAAGCGCGACAGGTTCTGATGGAGCAAGGCCTCATAACAAAGGACTTTGTTACCGCCACTGAAATTTACAAAAGAAGACAGGATATTGGCAAGATCTCAACTGGCACCCAATGCCTAGACGAGTTACTGGATGGGGGAATTGAGACCCAGGCGCTAACCGAGGTTTATGGCGAGTTTGGTTCTGGAAAAACACAGCTTTGCCTCACAATGTGCGTAATGGTTCAAAAAAGCAAAGAGGAAGGTGGTCTTGGTGGTGGAGTTCTCTACATCGATACAGAAAACACCTTTAGGCCAGAAAGAATCGTATCAATAGCACAAGCCAAGGGAATGGATCCAGAAAAGGTCCTAGACAATATCATTGTGGCACGGGCATACAACTCGGCTCACCAGACACTAATCCTAGAAGAGGCAGGCCCAGTAATAGAACAACACAACATCAAGCTAATCATTGCAGATTCTGCAGTAGGACTGTTCAGATCCGAGTATCTTGGACGCGGAACGTTGTCTGACAGACAGCAGAGAATAAACCGATTCATGCACCTGTTGGTCAGAACTGCAGAGACTTACAACTGCGCAGCAATTGCAACAAACCAGGTCATGGCATCACCGGACGTCTTCTTTGGCGACCCGACAAGACCAATTGGTGGAAACGTAGTTGCCCACACCAGTACATACAGAATTTACTTCAAAAAATCCGGCAAAAAGAGAATTGCCAGAATGGTTGACAGTCCGCACCACCCAGAAGAGGAGGTAATCTTTACGGTTACCGAGGCAGGCATTGCCGATCCCGAGGACGAGACCAAAAAGAAGAAAAAAACCGAAGAGGCAGAGTAAGTAATATAATAAGGGCTCAAAACCCTTCACTTTATGACTACTAAAAAGCCATCCGGCCGCTCACATGGTTTTAGACACAAGTCAAGGGCAGCCCTCACAAAGGACGCACCACGAGGAGTGTCATTTTTGATGCGACAGTACAATGTCGGAGACCAGGCTCTAGTAATCATTGATGCAAGGCAACACAAGTCAATCCCGCACAGGCGCTACCACGGCAAAGTGGGCACCATCACATCGGTTGGAAGGCGTGCCGTGACAATGGATGTAAAACTCGGTAACAAGACGAAAACCTTAATCACTAGATTAGACCATATCAAACCGTTTGGGGTAAAATAGAATGGAACAGGTAAAGAAAAGTCAGCCAATCTCGCTGGCAGAAGTAAAAGAGATTTTGGGAAAGGAAGACGCTGAAAAGATGGATCAGATTCAGCGCTGGACTTATGATTATGTTACCAAGTTTGCCAAAGTTGACGCAAAAGCAGCCAAAAAAATAAGACAGGAGCTCAAAAAAGAGTGCGGCCTCACAGAGGAGGAAGCAGT
>CAZLSK010000192.1:0-1659 GCA_964562075.1 uncultured Candidatus Nitrosotenuis sp. | reverse complement strand
GGCTCATTAACTATGCACAGCTTAGTAACATGATTGCAATCAAGCATAATGTAAACTATGATGAAATGTGGTCATTTGCGGATGAGATCCACAAATTTTTAGGAAATCGACCAAAAATGTTTCCAGGCTTCATTGGTGGCCATTGTGTGATCCAAAATCTTGATCTGATAAAGGATGAAACTCTAGATCTCATAAGAGAAATTAACAATGACTATGCCAAAATTCTAAAAGAACGGCAATCACAAGGCAAAAAATACTGAGACTCTACATACGCACATAACTTTTCAATTTATTTTAAATAGGGAAAAAATTACTTAGGCGTATTGACAGAAAAAACTCTTTCATTACTAAAGACAGTAGAGTGGAAAAATAACAAAGTTGTGATGATAGACCAAACAAAATTACCAAACGAACTGGTTTTTGTTGAATACGATGACTACAATGATGTTGCAAAAGCAATCAGGACTCTTATCGTACGTGGTGCTCCCGCCATTGGTGTGTCAGGAGCATTTGGACTCGCGCTTGCAGCTTTGAAGAGTAAAGCAACGACAAAAGATCAATTATTAGCTGAACTTGAGGTAGCAAGAAAAATACTGTTTGAGACAAGACCAACCGCAGTAAATCTTGCATGGGGACTGAGCAAAATAATGAATGTTGCAAAAGAAGGCAAGGGTGTTTCTGAAATTAAAAACTCCATCATAAAAACTGCACAACAAATGGCAGAAGATGACGTTAAAATTAACATGAAAATGGGCAAAAACGGATCTGTCCTATTTGACAATAATGATACTATAATGACTCATTGTAATGCCGGAGCCTTGGCAACTGTAGCATATGGTACAGCTCTAGGTGTAATCAGGGCAACAAGAGAGGCTGGAAAAAACATCAAAGTAATTGCAACTGAAACAAGACCAGTACAACAAGGATCTAGACTTACAGCGTTTGAGCTAAAACACGATGGTATTGATGTCAGTCTGATTCCAGATACGGCGGTGGGATACGCGATGGCAAATAAACTTGTAAACAAAGTAATCGTTGGTGCCGACAGAGTACTTCGAACAGGTCATGTCTATAACAAAATTGGAACATATCAGGTGGCAACTATGGCAAAACAACACGGAATTCCATTTTACGTGGCAGCACCACTTTCTACATTTGATATGAAAAGCAACCCCGATGATGTCATAATCGAACAACGAAAGGCAAGTGAAGTCACGCAAATTGGTGATAAAAAAACAGCGCCTGAGGGAATTAACGTAATCAATCCCGCCTTTGATATGACCCCTCCAGGGCTCATCTCAGGCATAATCACCGAGGCTGGAATTGCAAAACCGCCATTTGAAGAATCGATAAAAAAATTATTTGAAGCTAATAAATAGAAAGTTTTTATTTATTTTTGAAATCAAGTACAAAATATGACTATGGTTACTGTAGAGCAGGTACGAAACTCTCTTACAAAGTGCATGGATCCAGAAGTGCCGTTAAACATTGTAGAAATGGGACTGATTTACGGAATTGATATTTCAGAATCAAACGATGTTAACATCAAAATGACAATGACTACTCAAGGTTGCCCATTACATCAAACGCTTGTTCAAGATGTGACTAGATATGTCAAAAAAGTGCCGGGAGTCAACAATGTAAAAGTTGACATTGTTT
>CAZLSK010000191.1:0-1660 GCA_964562075.1 uncultured Candidatus Nitrosotenuis sp. | reverse complement strand
GACTCAGCCATTTAGGGTTCAGCTGAGAGGAACCAGCATTAAATCTATCTTTTCATAAAAAATAAAAAAAGGAAAATCTCTGCCACTGTCACGCACAGCAGAGTGATTTTTTAAAGTCATCTACATTTCTTGAGAACCTACATTGTTTGCATACATGCCAGGTTCTCGGTTTTAATATTCTCAGCTGTGCATCATACGCAACTGAATACATCTTTCCGCCACACACTGGACATGGTAGTGGTATGTCGATTTTCATAATCTGACTCTGTGATTTGTGAATTTAAGAGCCGCGTAGGACTGATAAGTTGTCCATGTGTTGTTCGAAGGATCATGAATATTCTTTATTAGTAATTAGGACATACGAATTCTAGTGAACATAAATCAAAAAGAAGAGCCGGATTATTCCACCGCCAAAATCGCTTATGTGGGATTTATCGATCCATACGCGTTAGAAGGAATTGTTGTTTTGCAGTCGGACGACAAAAAAGAGTTCCACATGAGGGCGTTTTCTGGTGAGGTTGCTCGGCACATCAAAAGCTTTGTGGAAGGAAAGCGAGACGTGCTACCGACAATCTACAACATGATTGAACAACTCTGCGAAGAAAATGAGCTGTTCTTAGTAAAGGTAAAGGTTTACGAAAGTGGAAGCGTGCTGCGTGCAAACCTGTACTTTACCGGCAAAAAAGACATTGTTTTGCGAAACTACCGGGCCTCAGATGCCGTCGCCCTTGGGGCATTTTACAACATTCCAATTCTGGTAAGAAAGACACTTCTAAAAGAAAGTGTCGAAGCCTAGGTAAGAATTTCAGCTAGCCGGCCTTGGGCCTGCGCTACTTTGAGTTCCATCGCGATTCTTCGTCCGACACCAAACGTCTGTCCATACTGGTATTTTGTATATGGTGAGGTTGTCGCAACAATCGGATTTCCTGGAACACGCAATGATACATCATACACGACTAGTTCCAAATCTTTTGTAATTACGCTTTGAAGGGAGAATGGACCTATTATTCCGGGTGGGTAGATCCTTTTAACACCCGCTACGAACTTGTCGCCAATATCGATTACCTTCTCAAGTAATGATTCGCGTATGCTTGCAGGGGTATGCCCTACCTCAATGTTTTGTATATCCACATCTATATCCAACTGCTGTTTTGCAGGAATTGCATTATAATCATACAGATTTGTTTGGAGTCGTCTCTCAATTCCGATAAAATCCACCTGCTCTGATACTGGAGTGTAGAAATAGTTGAAATTCATATAAGTGCCAATAACCAACTCCTCGATGCTTGCAGTTTTCAGGTCTTCTTTTCTAATGATTCCCTTTTTGATTCTGTCTTGTGATTTTTTGGCAAAATCGTCATGCGATGATGCCGTAAAAAATGCCCGCTCCAGTCTCCTTGACTTTTCTTGAACTTTGACAATTACTGGCCTGTCTATTTTGTGGGGGTTTTTGAAAAGCTTGGGATGTCTTATTTTGGATTTTTCCAAAAGATAATACTGGTTTTTTGAAAAGCTGCGCTCCTCTGCCTGAAATAATGACCTGTTGCCAAAGATCGGGACTCTGAACTTGTTTTCAATGGTGTCGTAGCCAAGATAAGCAGTAAGTGCTCGATGGGGAACAATTATCGTGTTTGTGTCTCTGAAGAATTTTTGCATTTTG
>CAZLSK010000190.1:0-1729 GCA_964562075.1 uncultured Candidatus Nitrosotenuis sp. | reverse complement strand
TTTTTCATTAAACTGATTTGTTATGATGGTAAAATGAGTTTGGATTTATGCCCAAGCCTCAAGTACTTCTGAACTTTTGTAGTTGTTGTGAGGATCTTTTATTCGCAAAAAACAGAACAACTAATCAAAAAGATGGAGTTGACAGAATGGCGCAAAATGGTCCAAGAACAGCTAACACAAAAACACCAAGACCTATCAGACAACTGGAAGACATGTGCGCTCGGAGAAAGGGTAAGAGTCGAAGGTCGTGATCTCAAAAACCTCAAGGACCTGTCGCCCGAAGCAATAAAGCTTGGCTACGACTTTTCGGTTGCACTACAGGAACGAAACAATGACTTGGCATTAGAAATAATTGAAAAAATTGAAAGACTTCCAACAATTTGGCGAAATGAGTGCTAAAAGTTCTACAAAAACAGGTACGAATCTAATGTGTACTAGCCTCTAATCAATGATGCTCAGAAGCATATCGCTGGAGTCTGCGATTCCTTATAGAATATTTCAAAATTCGAATTTAGAAATAATATAAAAAGATCACTTAATTAAGAAGGTGGTAAATGATCGAAATATGGCTGACAAAATTCTTGGTCTTTTGGCCATCAGCGTATTACTATCTGCAATACTTGTGATTGCTTTGTCTTCTGACCAATACGCAGATGCAAAACCATCAAAGATGTCCCCTTCACACAAGTACAGCAAGTGGGTAAAAAGCAAAGTTTGTGGCGACCAACTTTGCGATGAAAAGCCCATCTATAAAACAAAGCAAAAAATCGGTAAAGGTTCACCAACCTAAACCATCCTTTAATTTATTCTTTCTAAATTCGAATTTTGAAATATTAGCTTTTTGAGCTTGATTCCTCAATATGATTCCTATCAAAAGGTGTAATTGATAAGATGTGAAGAAGATCAAAAAACAGATCAAAGTCCTTCAAATAGAAAAAACACACAGAGGATTGTTCTATACTTATTTAATAGATATATCGTTGTAAAAAAATCAATATGAATTTCTCTGAAGATACCATATGGAAGGTCTGGTCCAAAGGATTTTCTAATAGTAACGATCCACTCCTGTGGAGACACGATGAATGTGGCGCTTGGATTTTCAGGGGGATTATGGAAAAATGGATTCAGAATACGGATTGGTCATTGATCACATAAAACCGGTATCAGAAGGTGGTTCGGACGACATTTCAAACCTTCGCCCTGTACATTGGGAGAATACCACACGAAATGAAGATGGCACCATTGTATGCACCGTTATAGCTGATAGCGTTCACAACGTAAGGAGAACTGATGATAAATTCACGTACAGAGCAAACTAGGCTGGCACTACTGTCCAGCATAGAGCTAGTTTTAATGCGAAGATGAAATGTTGCTTATAATCTGGTAGTAGCTAAACTTGATTCTCTTTTCAAATGCAGAATCAGAGATTGTTATGATCACCCTGATTATTTATTAACAGTGCTCAAAGAAGTTTACAAGCACAATTACCATGCCGTAGTGGATGAGATCAAAGCACAGTTAGGTGAGCTGACAAATATGGACGAAATAAAGGATTTTTTTGAAATTTTAGAAAACGACTAGATGAACTAAACATGAATAGAGTTCAAATACCAATCAATTGCAAGTATTTTTGCAAAAATCTGGTTTAAAACCCCCACCATTTTCAGCTAAACTTGTGCTATCCCAAAATCAGTTCGTCCCTTATTCTGCATGATACACCTCTCCTGAT
>CAZLSK010000189.1:0-1745 GCA_964562075.1 uncultured Candidatus Nitrosotenuis sp. | reverse complement strand
AAAAAATAGACGTGTCCAGAAAAAAATTACCGTGTAGCATAAAAAGTACAAAAAATAATGAAAAAACGACAATAATCACCAGTGCGCAGAAAATTATTCCATGAATTTTCATTTCATTTTAGGTATCAGCGTATGCAATTTATCCTTAACATGAAGCAATGATTTGCAAATATTTTCGGATCGTTTGTGAGAACCTAATGTAAGGCAATCATTAAATTATGAAAAGTTTGCAATTTTGCATGGGAAAATACACACTCCCCGAAGTACCATATGCCTATGATGCATTGGAACCGCACATTGACGCAAGGACTATGGAAATACATCACACAAAACACCATCAAGCATACACAAATGGTCTAAATGATGCGTGGGATAAGCTTCCAGCTGAACTGCAATCAAAAGACCTACTTGATGTCTTGGCAACCATAAACCAAGTGCCAGAGGCTGTACGTGGCGCAATTAACTTCCACGGTGGCGGCTATGACAATCATAGGCTATTTTGGAACAACATGAAGCCAAATGGAGGAGGACAACCAGGTGGCTCAGTAGCAGACGCAATAAAGAAAACATTCGGAGACTTTAACAGCTTCAAGGAACAGTTTTCGACAAAGACTACCGCAATCCAAGGAAGTGGTTGGGGTTGGTTGATCTTCAACCCGAAATCAAAAAGCGTTGAATACAAATCAATGCCTAATCAAACCAGTCCAAGAACAGAAGGGCTCGTCCCACTCTTAGGTCTCGATGTTTGGGAACACGCATACTATCTCAAATATCAAAACAAAAGGGCTGACTATGTGACGGCATGGTGGAACGTCATAAATTGGGATGAAGTAGACAAACGTTATTCCAAAGTCAAATAACCTTTTCTTTTTTGATTAGCTCTCAAGCCAAACATTTCTTATTTTGTTTTTGGTACCTATTGCAAAGGCTAGTCCTTCCCAAGGTAAAGAAAATTTGTTGTAAAATCTGTGAGGGACTTTGGGTGGTATAAAGATCATCGTATTGGGCAAAACAGTTTTTTTAACACTTCCAACTGTGACCAGACACTTTCCTTTAAGCGAGTAAACAATAACATACTCATTTTCATGTATGTGCAGCTGGTGTACATGACCCGCCTCAATTCGCGCTTTCAAGCCAACAATTCTGTTTCCTTTGATTGGCTCATTCAAAACTAGTTTCACTTTGAGCTTGTCTGTTGGGTGTTCCTTCTTGTAAGGATGCACCCAGTCTGATTTTGCTTTTACGAATTTACCAACTTTTTTTGAAATCAATTTCCAAGTTCCGTTCACTATGAATGCATTTATAGGCACCTGAAATACTTTTTTTGTAAATGAGTGAGGAACAAGCCCAACAGCTTCTCTATCAAATGCAGATTCTTGAGTCATATGCTGCAAGCCTAGATCAGAAGGAAGCTGCCATTGTAACCTTTCTGCGAGAAGCGATGGCATCAATAGAATCAATTCAAGGAATAAAGCAGAACCCTAGTGCAGAATCGCTGATTCCAATAGGGCTTGGAACATATATGAAGGCCAATCTACAAAGTGCCTCAAAAATACTTGTGGATGTGGGGGCAGGAATAGTGATAGAAAAAGACCAAGACTCGGCAGTTAACTACCTTGAATCCCGAATCAAGGAACTACAAGTGGCACTTGATGAAACAAATGCGCAAAAACACCAAACATTGCTAAGGCTGGAACAACTAAAACATGAAATGAATCGCATGATCCAGTCTACAACCCCTCAAC
>CAZLSK010000188.1:0-1783 GCA_964562075.1 uncultured Candidatus Nitrosotenuis sp. | reverse complement strand
TCCAAACGGTTCTGGTAAAAGCAACATACTTGATGCCATCATCTTTGCGCTGGGGGAGAACAGGCCAAAGGTCATGCGTGTTGACAAGCTTAGGTCCCTCATTCACGACATAGAGGGAACAAGGCGTGGGACAAAGATGGCCCGCGTGAGCCTACATTTTGATAACTCTGACAGAAAGATCCCAGTCGACTCTAACTCTGTGGTAATTACAAGGGAGATGGACGAGCACGGCGAGAACATCTACTATCTTAACCAAAAACAGACAAACCGCAACCAGATTCTGGACCTCTTGGAGGTTGCAAACGCAAGCCTGACGCAGCTAAACGCAGTCCAGCAGGGAACGGTTACTAGGATCTCCGAGTTTACAGCCGAGGAAAAAAGGACAGTAATTGAGGACTTGATTGGACTTGCATATTTTGATGAAAAAAAGGCAGAGTCAATAAAACAACTTGAGGATGCGGACAGGCGGCTCGAAGTGGCGCTGGCAAGAATGGACGAGATCAAAAAGAGAATAGACGAGCTGGAGGCTGAGCGAAACCTCAAACTCCGGTACGACTTTATAAATAGGGAGCTTGGGAGGCTGCACGCAATCTCGGCCTCAGCCAAGATGAAGGCGATCCAGACAGAAAAGGTCTCAAAGGAGCGCAGTATGCACTCGTTGGTATCTGAGGCAAAAAAACTGGATGAAGAGCGTGCCGTAATCAAAAAAGAGATCTCTGAGCTTGAGGCGCAAAAATCCTCCTTTATGGCAGAGGCAAACGCCTACAACCAAGCCAAGGCCTCAATCGATTCTGAGCTTAGTTCAGCAATGCAGGTGTACGAGACTGCAAATTCGGAGATGGTCACAAAAACAAGAAGGCTTGAGCAAATACAAACAAGACTTCCGGAGATCACTGCAGATCTTGAGCAGCTGCAACAAGCCCGCTTGGAAGTCGAATCGCAAATAGGAGAACAGAAAAACGCAATAGCAAAAATCAAGGAAGAAAAAAACCAAATCTACCAGCAAATCAAATCCCTGGAATCTGAGATCTCTGCAGTATACAGACAGCAGACTCGGACAATAGCGCAAAGAAAAGAGACGGACGGCAAGATCCAAAGTCTTAACTCAAAGCTGAACCATGCCAAGGTCACACTTGCAAAACTTGAATCAGAAACGACTGATACAAAATCAAAAATCGAGTCTAACAAAAAAAGACACACAGAAATAATCGAAGAATCTGCAAAACTCGAACAGCTCAAGACAAGATTGGAATCTGTTAGAGCAAACCACAAAGAAGCAATCTCTGTGCTGCGTTCAAGAATCTCTGATCAAACAGACAAGCGCGCAAAAATTGA
Source organism: uncultured Candidatus Nitrosotenuis sp. (assembly GCA_964562075.1). Lineage (GTDB taxonomy): Archaea > Thermoproteota > Nitrososphaeria > Nitrososphaerales > Nitrosopumilaceae > Nitrosotenuis. Next base: position 448 of record CAZLSK010000188.1, on the reverse strand, counting down.
AAATGACATAGATGAGCTTGCTGTAATTTTAGAAAAGGCATCCAAAGCCGCTGCACAGTATGAGGCAAAGATTCGAGTTGTAAAAGGGATAATGCACGAGGACTATACCATCGCAAGCCTCAAAGAGCACGGCCAAGAGCTTGGAATAGAAGGTCTTGCATATGAGATGCTGTCATGGAACAAGGAATACGAGCGAGCAGTTTTTGCCACGGCATCTGACTGGATAAAGTCTTTTGTGGTAAAGGACTTTGCCACGCTTTTGAGTCTTGCAGAGATAGCCCGCACAAAGAAGCTGCCAAAGCTAAAGATCATTCCATTGGAGGCGATTCCCAAGTTCAAGCTTTCATTGCCTTCTGATTCGGATGTGGTTGGCGCCCTCTCAGACTTTGTACACTGTGAGCAAAAACACGCACCACTTTCAACATTTTTGTTTGGAAATGTCATGCTG
>CAZLSK010000187.1:0-1817 GCA_964562075.1 uncultured Candidatus Nitrosotenuis sp. | reverse complement strand
TGAAAATTTCAAAAATACAAAAAATCAAGAATGGTTTTGTCTACTCGTTGAATCTTTTATTGCCTTCACAATGCCAAGTTAAAACTAATATGCATAGTAACTAACGATTAATTAATTGAAAATAGCTGTCATTGGGTTTGGTTCAGTGGGAAAAAGACACGTGCGGAACTTACTTTCGATCTCAAATGTGCAGATCGTAATTTGTACAAAACAAAAAATAGTAAATCCGTCTCCAAGCAGAGTTCGTGTAGTCAGCTCTGTTTCAGAATGTCTGAATGAAAAACCAGACGTAGCCATAATTGCAAATGTCTCAAACCAACATGTTCCCATAGCTATCAAATTTGCAAGGGCGGGAGCAGATCTGTTTATTGAAAAACCATTGTCAAACTCTCTTAAAGGAACAAAGGAGCTGACAAGTTTGATAAGAAAAAGGAAATTAATCACTCAGATGGGATGTCAATTTCGTTTTCACAAATGCCTCAAAGAGATCAAGAAACTGATTTCAAGTAAAAAACTTGGAAAGGTAATATCAGCAAGAGTAGAATGTGGCTCATTTTTGCCAGATTGGCACCCTTACGAAGATTATACAAAAAGCTATGCGGCAAGAGAGGAGATAGGAGGTGGAGTTGTACTAACAAATATTCATGAGATAGACTACCTACACTGGTTTTTTGGAGACGCTTCAGAAGTGTTTTCAATGACAGGAAGATACAGCCATCTAAAAATATCTTCAGATGACCTTTCTGCTGCAATTATCAAATTTAAAAACAATGTAATCGCTGAATTGCATCTTGATTATTTTCAAAAACCAGAATTTAGGAGCTGTAAGGTAATAGGAACCAAGGGAACAGCATACTGGGACTCTGATGCAAATACGCTTATGCTACACGATAATAAAAAGAACAAATGGATTAAAGTATCAGAATGGTCCAACTACGACAGGAATTCTATGTTCAAAGAAGAGATGACTCATTTTTTAAACTGTATTAAAAAACGAAAGGTAACCATAAACCCAGCAGAAGTTGATGGAATCAAGACATTAAAAATGGGCCTTGCCATCATAAAATCTTCAAAAGCAAAAAAAGTGATCAAACCATGAAGAAAGATCATCCATTTAGATCATTTGACCTTACTGACAAGACAATAATCCTAACTGGCAGTGCGGGTCGTCTAGGCACAAATTTTGCTTATTCTCTTAGCTTTGCAGGTGCTCACGTCATACTGGTAGATACAGCTGATAAAAAAAATCAAAAGCTAAAAAACACAATTTCCAAGGAATGTAAAACAAGACCGCTTGCATGCAATGTGGACATAACCAATAAAGAAGATCTATCAGATCTTAGCAAACAGATCGTAAAAGAATACGGTAGAATAGATGGCCTTGTCAATAACGCATTCTTTAGTCCTAGATTGGATGTGAAAAGGTCTGCAATGGGATTTGAGGAATATCCACTGGATCTGTGGAATACGGTGGTGTCTGTCAATCTAACTGGAGTGTTTCTTTGTTGTCAGGAATTTGGAAAGGTTATGGTTAAACAAAAAACAGGTGGCTCCATCGTGAATATTTCGTCAATATACGGAATTAACGGTGCAGATCAACGAATTTACGGCAAAAGCAATCTGAACTCGCCCCCCTCATATGCCGCAACAAAGGGTGCAATTGTTAATTTCACAAGGTATCTTGCTGCATATTGGAATAGAAAAAACATTCGAGTCAATACCATGACTTTAGGAGGAGTTCTAGACGAATCGTATATGAGTAAGGAATTTGTCAAAAAGTACTCAGAGAAAACCATGCTTGGAAGAATGGCAAATAG
>CAZLSK010000186.1:0-1881 GCA_964562075.1 uncultured Candidatus Nitrosotenuis sp. | reverse complement strand
CGAATCTGCTTTGTTATAATATCGGAGACCGCTTTGTGTGTAGGACCTACAACCTTGACAAAAATGTCATACATGCCGTATGTGCCGTGGGCTTCCTTTACGCCATCGATTTTTAGCAAATCACGCATTACTTCCATTTCGTGTGCCACCTCACACTTTACCAAAACAAACGCGATTTCCATCTACTCACCCTTCATTTCCTGACGTGTTTTGAACGTTGGTTTTATTCCTAATGTGCTATAGTCGCCAGTTGTGCACGTAAAGCACAACGAGTCCACCGGAATTCCTACTGCGTTTGCCAGATTTTTTGCGTCGTTGTAGCCCAAAAAGTCTGCACCAATGTCGTTTCTTATCCTCTCTATGATTTGCTCGTCCGTTCCTTCTTGGTTTGCACCGGTTGCAAGCTCTTCCTGTGATGGAAAGTCGATTCCTGCATAACACGGATACTTGATTGGTGGATATGTGATTAACATGCTGATTTTTCTTGCCCCTGCTCTTCGGAGTGCCTTAATTATTGCCTTTGAGCTGGTGCCGCGCACAAGACTGTCATCAATCACTATGACATGCTTTCCGTTGATTATTTCTGTAATTGGAAATATCCATCGGTTTATTTCAACACGGTCTATTTGGTGCGGCTCAATAAAGCTTCGCAGTGGTCCTTTTTTGCTGTACCTGTCCTTGAGCAACCCTTCATCAAATGGCAATCCAAGCTCCTGCGCATATCCAACTGCGGCAGGCCTTGCAGAGTCTGGCACTGGAATTACCAAATCTGCATCCTTGATTGGAAACTTTTTGGCAAGGTACTGACCAATTCTTTTTCTTGCCATGTAGATGTTTGTTCCCTCCATCTTGCTTGTTGGATGAGCAAAATATGTGAACTCAAAAGAGCAATGAGCGTGTTTTTTTTCCTCAGAAAACATTTCAGATTCCATTCCGTTTTTGCTGAATTTTAGTAGTTCACCTGGTAAAACATCACGAGCCAGTTTTGCACCAATTGCAGTCAGTGCAGACGATTCGGATGCAACGACTGATACCTCGCCTTCTTCTTTTGAGCCAAGGACCATCGGCCTAAAGCCCCTTGGGTCACGTGCAGCATATACTGCGTTGTCATCTGAAACAAAGGTAAAGCAGTACGAGCCTGCCATCTCGTTTTTCAAAATAGATAGTGCACTCCCAAGCTTGCCGTTTGTTGACATTAATGATACTAGCCGTTGTGCCGCAATCATAGTGTCACTAGAGTTTTGTGGAGTAAAAGTGCAACCACCCACCATGTTTGCAAGCTCAGCAACATTTGCAATTGTTCCGTTGTGCGCAATGCAGAGATCCTTGACTTTGAGCGGTTGAGCGTTCTCAAGGCTACTTTTTCCAACTGTAGAATAACGGACATGGCCAATTGCGGCAGGCGATGCATATTCTTCTGTAATTTTGTGAAATTCTGAATATGCTGATGAGACAAGACCTAGTCGTTTGAGGGGAGGTTTTTTCGGAATAGCAATTCCCCATGCTTCTTGACCTCGGTGCTGTAAAGCCCTCAAGGCATCTATTACCATCGGAATGACGTTTGTACCATCACGGCTAAAAATGCCAACAACACCGCAGTTTTCTTTAACCATGCAGTACCAGTTCCCTCAGTGAATTAAACCACTTGTCATGTGCTTTATCAATCATTAGTTTTGCAACAGGTTTATTGTTTTCAGAAAATACGATCGATTCTCCGCCGAATCTGCCGATCAAACCAAACTCGACCTTTGCCTTTTTCAGAATATTTGTAACATAATCTAGATTGGATTTGTTAATTACTAGCAGATACCTTGAGTGGCTCTCAGAAAACAACAGAATGTCAAGATTCATCTTTTCTTGCGGAAAGTTTTCTAAAGAAAC
>CAZLSK010000185.1:0-1913 GCA_964562075.1 uncultured Candidatus Nitrosotenuis sp. | reverse complement strand
CAGAACTGCAAGAATTATCTGCACCGATTTTGCGGCAAAAAAAGACACGGCAAGCTTTACACTCCAGAGAGGGTCGTTTGCTACAATTGTGTTGCGAGAAATGATGAAACCAGCTGATCCACTTGGTGCAGGATTTTAGCGTCCATAGACATCAAGCACTCGTCTAACGTAACGACTTCGTACTTTCGTAGCAAACACCTTTTAAGCAAATTTTGTTAAAATGATCTATGGTAACAGCCATAGTAATAGACGATGGAAGGCTTGCAGTCAAAGTTCTCTGTGATTATCTCGCAATGATTGGTGTTGGAGTGCTAGGCTTTGGGTATGACGGCAAGGCAGCAGTTGGGCTTTATCAAAAACACCAGCCAGATGTCGTATTTTTGGACATCATGATGCCAGACTACGACGGCTTTTATGCATTAGAAAATATCAAAAAGATAAACCCTGATGCAAAGGTGGTTGTGGTTACCTCGGATCTCAGAAAAGAGACCGCAGACCGACTTGATAAACTAAAGCCGACCAAGATTATCTACAAACCATTTGCCACAAGCGCAATTTCGGAAATTATTGAAAAAATCAAAAAATCGACCTCAAGAGGTTAATTTCCAACCCAAAACCTATGAACAACCCTATCGATCTAGTCAGGTAGCGTTCACTAAAAAATTAATATGCATACTAACTGGCAAAATCAGATATGGATTACAAGGAGACAACTAGCCGTTCAGCACAGGTCTCTATAATCATCCCTACGTATAACGAGTCACAAAATATACTAGATGTTCTTAAATCAATTGAGGAAAATCTTCCCTCTAATACAACTGCACAAGCAATCGTAGTAGACGATAACTCGCCGGATGGAACTGGTAAGGTGGTTGAGGATTATCTACAAAATGTAAGAAAGATTGCAAATTACACCATTGATGTTATCCACAGAAAAACAAAGGAGGGGCTCAGCTCTGCAATTCTAAAGGGAATCCAGTTTGCAACAGGCAACACAATAGTTGTAATGGATAGCGACCTCTCACACCCCCCAAGCCTTTTGCCAAAAATGCTTGATGCGCTAAAACATCAAAAATGTGACATTGTCATTGCGTCGCGCTATGTTAGTGGCGGTTCAATCACTGGATGGACTCTACGACGCAAACTCGTTAGCAAGATAGCTACGCTGATTGCAAAGCGTGGGCTTGGTGTCAACGCAAAAGACCCAATGTCTGGCTTTTTTGCATTCAAGCGACACGCAATCCAAGGACTCAAGTTTGATGCCATAGGTTACAAGATGCTTCTTGAAATTTTGGTAAAGGCAAAAAACGTCAATGTCCTTGAGATCCCATACACATTTACAAACAGAAAACTTGGCGCAAGCAAGCTTGATTCGAGAACAGTATTTGATTATCTAAAGGCAGTCTGGAAGCTGTACAGGTACGGCAAGGCAGCAGCAAAAGAGGAGCGACGACCCTCTGTTGGGTTCTTTTCAAAGGCAGGGAGATTTTATTCAGTTGGAGCCCTTGGTCTTGTTATTAACTATCTGGTCTCGTCGCTCTTTAGCGGCGTAGTATCGAATCTATGGTACATCCACGCAACGATAATTGGTATTGCAGTTTCTATGAGTAGCAACTTTATCCTCAACAAAATCTGGACCTTTGAGGACAGAAACTTTGAAAAAAGACATACCCTTGAGCAGTACACAAAATTCATAGGGTTCAGCTCGCTTGGGGCGCTTACACAAATAGGGCTTGTTTACCTCCTAGTTGACAGCTACGGAATTCAGTATCCTGTTGCCCTAATCATAGCAGTCTCATGCGCCGCTTTGGGCAACTTTATTTTAAACAAAAAGTGGACCTTTAAAGAAAAAATCTGGAGCTAAAAAATTAGAGGATTCTGGTAGCAGTACCTCTTGCGGTACTGATTACGAA
>CAZLSK010000184.1:0-2093 GCA_964562075.1 uncultured Candidatus Nitrosotenuis sp. | reverse complement strand
AAATTAGATTATGTGGTCAGGAATGGGTTGAATTGGTCGACAAAGCAAATTCAAGCAATCATTTTAATAATAGAATCAAGATAGCTTCGCGGAGTGGGAATTGAACCAGATATCTGGGCCACAGACAAAACCATTTCTCAGATGGTTGGCATACCGGCTTCCCGCTCTTCTTGCACATTAGGTGGTGAGCATATCAATACAACTAGGCAAATTGTTGATTATTACGGAATAACAAGAATGTCTCAAAAGTACGCATCCAAGACAGATTTTGTTTGTTGTTTTTGTAATTCCTTTGTGAGCTTGTCGCCCATGCCTTGTGCTGCCTTTATTTTTCTCTGTCCGACCCAGTAGTATGCTTCATCGATTGTGTCTTTTGCAATAAGAACAATCAATCTTCCAACCGATTTTCTGCCGGTTCTTCCCTTTCTTTGAATGAAGCGAATCGAGCTTGGAACGTTATCAAAAAATATGACATTGTTGACCTCGGAGATGTCAAGGCCTTCCTCTCCAACCCGCGTAGCAATCAAAACATTATAGAATCCATTACGAAACTTTTGCACGGTGTCAATCTGTTCTTTTTGTTTTAGGCCATTTTCTCCTGCCTTGCCAATCAGATACCCCGCAGAGACACCAAGATCAAGCAGCTTGTCGTGGATTATTTCAACAGAATCACGATAACTTGTAAAGACAATCGCCTTTCCCTGAATTGATTTGATGATTTCTGCCAGCTTGACAATCTTGCTGTGCTCGATTCCTTTTTTCTGTGCATCCTTTGCGTATGCTAATGCTCTAATGAAGTTCGAGTCATTTTCAAAAAGATCCTTTATTCCAACGCCCTTCTTTTCTTTTGTGCGCTCACAAAATCTAAGAAACGATGTCACACCGTGTGATTCTAAAATGTTTAGTGCGTAGTGTAATCGGATGGCGGTAAAAAACGGCTTTGCAGCTCTTCTGTTTTGTCTTAGAACAAAATCACGAGACCTTAGCAGCTGTGAAAGAGACGAATTTGTTCCAAGCCTCAAGCCGCATCTTTGAAGCTGCTGGTACTGCACCTCAAGTGCCTTTCGAAGATAGTACTGGACTTCCTTCATCTCGTATGGAAGGTCTACTTTGATCCACTCGGTGTGGGTCTGCTGAATGTATGGCTTGACGTCTGGGCTTTCCTCGTTTCTTTGAGCCACACTTGCGATTCTAAGTGTGGTGATGATTTCAGTTGCCTTTTCCTTTTCGCTTGGCAAAGTAGCAGTCATTCCCATTATTCTTGCGTTTGTTGCAGCAAGCCTTTGTGCAATTGAAGAATATGCATAATCACCAATTGTCCTGTGCGCCTCATCAAAGATGACAAGGTTGAACTGGTCTGCTGAGACGATTTGCCTGTCTAGGTCGTTTTTTGTTATTTCAGGTGTTGCACAGATTATGCTGTTTGCCCAAAGCTTTTTTCTTTTTGTCAGTGTGTCCTCTCCGGTAAGCAACGCAATGTCTTCCAAAATCATGTTATTTTTTAGAAACTCGTAATGCTGGTTTGCCAAGACCCTAGTTGGTGCCAAAAACAAAACCCCGCCAGTTCCCTTTGAAAGAAACTCGGCAATCACCTGCAAGGCAACAGCGGTTTTCCCAAGCCCTGTCGGCAAGACAACTAGGCAGTTTTCACTTTTTGCTTGGTTTGCAAGATTAATCTGGTATTGACGTGCCTCGATTGTGTTCGGCTTGATGTACTTGTGTTGTATATATTCTGACAACTATCTGATTCATCATAAGGATCGCATTTTATAGTTTCGAGCTACCAATTGTAGCTTCTTTGTTAACTGTTAATTAAACAACAAAAACCGATCTGGACAGATCCATCTAAATATCATATAGATCATGATCCACGTGTGAAGATAAATTTTGAGCGTCCAAGCTGGGACGAGTACTTTATGCTTCAGGCAGAGCTTGCAAAGCTTCGTTCAAACTGCATAACAAGACAGGTCGGCGCGGTAATAGTTCGAAACAATAGGCAGATAGCGACAGGCTACAATGGAACCCCGCCAGGTGTGAAAAACTGCTTTGAGGGAGGCTGCAAAAGATGCCAGCTTCGAATGGAGGGAAAGCTG
>CAZLSK010000183.1:0-2102 GCA_964562075.1 uncultured Candidatus Nitrosotenuis sp. | reverse complement strand
AAATGTGATAACTGTAACTGGCAAGACAATGAAGCAGAACTTGGATGCAATATCAATTCCTACACCAAATGGCCAAGTTGTAAAGCCGATGGATGCACCATTATACAGGACAGGAACCGCTGTAGTACTCAAGGGCTCACTTGCCCCAGATGGTGCTGTAGTAAAGATGTCTGGCGTAAAGATTACCAAGTTTTCTGGCAAAGCAAAGACCTTTGATAGAGAGGAAGATGCCTTTGATGCCGTATCCAAGAATCAGATAAAGCCTGGAGATGTTGTAGTGATTAGATACGAGGGACCTAAAGGCGGTCCTGGAATGCGAGAGATGCTTGCAGTAACTGCAGCTCTGGTAGGACAGGGGTTGGGAGAAAAGGTAGCAATGGTAACAGATGGTAGATTTTCTGGAGCTACCAGGGGATTTATGATAGGCCATGTTGCGCCAGAAGCCTTTGTTGGCGGAAACATTGCTTTGGTCAAAGACGGAGATGAAATATCCATAGATACTGAGACAAACAGAATCGACCTTAATGTTTCCCAAGAAGAATTAGAGAGAAGAAGAAAGGAATGGAAACCAAGAAAACCAAACTATGAGAGTGGTGCTTTGGCAAAATATGCATCACTTGTTGGTTCTGCTGCGCAAGGTGCTATAACTAGCCCTGTGTGGTAGCGGACCGAATGGAATTCGTACTGATAAAATCCTGTAAAGTTTAAAGGGTGTAATATTTACAGGGTTACTGATATTTTTGGCTATTCTATAGACAGTTTGTCAGTAAATTCCCCAAGTGACTGTTCTCCTTCTTTTTCTAGTACCATCATACCAATATCATTTAATTTTGATCCAACTAGTTCTGTAATCTCTTGCAGGTGATTTCTTTCAACAAAAGCAGTAACTTTACAGGCTATACCGTTTTTATCGGAATTTATGAAAATTACACAATAAAACCAGCCTGCCACCAATTCGTCTTGCCACAATCGGGTTGCCTTCCTTTAGTTCAGACTTGCAGAACTGGCAGGCTACCTCTTTTGCGGTGCTTTGGAGTTGTATCTTTGGGCGTGAAAAATGCAGATCTGAATACAGAATTTGGTCTTTTGGCCTCTGCGCAAGGATCTGGCTCATGGGTAATAATACGGCATGATCGCATATAAAGGTACCGTACAATACCGTAACTGTGAATCACTAGAAGCCTTTCAAAATTATAAATAGTGTGTTGCTACGTTGCTTTGTATGGGTGGCCGACTTTGGAAACTCTCAACCTACAGTAATACCCCTAGAGCTACCTGGATCGCAATTTGAGATCTATTCTAAACTAGAACCAAATTATTCTCACACGTTTTTGTTCGAGTCACTTACCGGCCCCGAAGAGCTTGCCGAGACATCAATCATTGGATTTGATCCGCAAATAATTTTGGAAGGATACGAGGACAAAATCGTCATACGCAATAAAGATGGGACTACAAAGACCATTAAAACGCAAGACCCAATCTCAGAGCTGAAGAGTCTCATCCGACAAACAAACAATACCACGTTTAGATATCTTGGCGGCGCAGTGGGAATCATAAACTATGACGCAATAAAACTGTATGAAAACATACCAATACAAAACGACAAGAAAAAACCATTGATGGAGTTTGGCATCTACCAGGATGGCATCTTATATGACAACAAGACAAAAAAATCACTCTACTTTTACTACGATGAAAACAGAATTGACAAGATAAAATTCAAAGAGAGAAGCTTTGGCAAGATCAATCTATCCGAGATCTCTGCAAACATGGATGAAAAGGAGTTTGGCGATATTGTCACAAAGGCAAAAAAATACATCCACGATGGCGACATCTTCCAAGTTGTCTTATCAAGAAAGTTCAGCTTCTCTGCATCAGGCGATTTTCTTCGAATATACAAAGAGTTGCGGGCGCTAAACCCATCACCATACCTTTACCACATGAAGTTTGGTCACAAGACATACATCGGATGCAGCCCAGAGATGCTTGTAAGAATAACCGGAAATGAGGTAGAGACCTTCCCAATCGCAGGTACAAGAAAAATCACCGACGATGAGCAAAAAAATGAGCAGCTAAGACAAGAACTACTTAACGATGAAAAA
>CAZLSK010000182.1:0-2125 GCA_964562075.1 uncultured Candidatus Nitrosotenuis sp. | reverse complement strand
GGTTCAAATTCCGTTTTTGAATAGCTACAGAATACCCCCAACCATGAAAAATAACTATTATGATCAGGTTTTAGAAAAAATTGAAAAATCATTTTCAACCAATGACAAAATCGCGGCATTTGTGATGGAAAGCGGTGCACAGCTAGCAGGAGGTGTCCATATCTATCCTGAAAAATTCCAAATGAAAATAAGTAATCTTTGCAAAAAATATGGCATTTTGTTGATTTTAGACGAAATAGCAACTGGCTTTGGCCGACTAGGCTCACTTGTAGAGTATGTGACGCAGAAAAGCACGCCTGACATCGTCTCGTATGGAAAGATGCTTACTGGCGGATACCTCCCATTGGCTGCAACACTTGTCTCAAAAAAAATCTACGATTCGTTTTTGGGCAAGTATTCAGAGATGAGACATTTTTTCCATGGCCACACATTTACTGGAAATCCACTTGCTTGTGCGGTAGCAAATGAAAACCTGCAATTATACAAAAAAGTAAACCTGATCAAGAAAATCCAAAAAACGTCAAAGGTATTTGAAAAAAGAATGCCTGAAATCAAGGAATTAACGTACGTAGGAGATGTACGATTTAAGGGAATGCTAATGGGAATTGAGCTTGTAAAAGACAAAAAACGTAAGACTCCAGTCAACTTTGGCAAATCTGCGAACAAGGTAATCTTTGAGGAGGCAAAAAAGCACGGAATCTACCTTCGAGCGCTTGGAAACATCGTCATGCTTGTTCCACCACTTGCCATTTCCGAGAAGGAGCTGAACCTCCTCATAGATGGCACAATCGGTACAATCAAAAATATATCAAGATACCCAACCCATTCCTGAAAATTTTGATTAAAAATCAAATTCGTGTGTGCGGTCAAGTCATGACACTCTGCCCAATTAATGCCACATCTCGTGCACGTGGCACGTATGCCATTGTATTTTGGTTCCCAGTATAGAAGAATCTCACCACTACAAATTGGGCATTCTATCGCTTCATGATCATGGATATTTTGATGCAAGATTTTTCTAAATTTTGTAGAAAGATAGCTTACCATCATTGTTTTTTACCTCTTCCAAACAATTTTTGCGATCCTCGAATCATCATTTCTGTCGGACAGGCGGTACAAGTAACGTAATGATTTTTCATGTGTTCATCGAATGTTTTTTGTGAATCAAAAGAGATCTACAGAATCTACATGTGTAAGAGTCCTCTTTTGATTCCATAATTCATTATCGTCCTTAGGCAATATAAGAAAAGCCTAAAACCGTTAAAGCTCAAATTGTAAAAATGAAGATGTATTTGCTCAGACTCAATATCTGAAACAATTCAGCTCTTCATAATACCAATCCACGGTTAACCATACTTTCACATTAGGTTAACATTTGAAATCTTAATTAACCGTAAAACCTGTTACGAAATATTGAGTTTTGATCAATTCGTTTTGGATTGTCAGAAAAAGGTGCTTTCCGGTAACAAGCTAACCGAAAATGAACTTGAGACGTTGATAAATACGCCTACATCCAATCTAAGAACACTTTCAGACTCGGCAAACAAGATCACTCGTTTCCTTCAAGGAAACAAGGTGGATGTAGAGCAGCTTGCCAACATCAAAAAAAATTACTGTAGTGAGGATTGTTCGTTTTGTGGACAGTCGGCATTTTTTAACACAGGTGTTGATGGCTACCAGTTACTCCCCCCAGAACAAATAGTGCAAATGGCAAAAAAAGCAAAAGACGAAGGTGCCGAATCATACTGTCTTGTAGCAGCTTGGAGGGAACCATCCCCTTCCGATTTTAAAAAAGTCTGTGATATCATTGAGCAGATAAATGAGCAAGTTGGAATCGGTATCGAATGTAGCCTTGGATTTCTCACATTTGAACAGGCAAAACAACTCAAATCACTTGGTGTCCGCAGATACAACCACAATTTAGAAACTGCAAGATCAAAGTTTTCAGAGATCTGCACCACACATACCTATCAAGACAGAATCGACACGCTTAACATCGCAAGAAAGGCAGGACTTGAGCTCTGTACTGGCGGAATCATCGGTTTGGGTGAGACGCGCACACAAAGGTTAGAGCTTATTTTGGATTTGGCAAGACTACAGCCAGAAGAAGTCACAATAAACCTTC
>CAZLSK010000181.1:0-2127 GCA_964562075.1 uncultured Candidatus Nitrosotenuis sp. | reverse complement strand
GGCAGGGAGATCATACTCTCTTCAACATTCAAGGTCTTTTAACTAATGATTAACAATGTTAGGCAATACCTTATTTTGATTCCATTTTTTGTATGCCATGAATATTTACGATACAAAACTGCTCAAATGCATCAGCTGTGGGAAATATATCGGCGAAGTAAGTTTTGATGCAATCATAGGCTTAGCAAAATGTGGCCAGTGCAGCAATACCAATTCAGAAAAGAGATGGATAGAGGCGGGCAAAACCAGTGGTGTGTTTTTTGCAGTTGCCTTGTAAATTGTGATTGTGCGTTTGCCGTCCTCTAAAATTGACTTTGAGATGAGGCCATGGGATTCAAGGTCTTCAAGAATTTTTTGTGTTTTTTGAGATTCAGTCCGCTATAGCTTACAAGAGCGGTTTGGTTCAGCTGCCCATACTCAGTAAGAAGGCTGATTATGTCTTTTATGATGTAGATTTTGTCACGATAACTCTTGCTGACCAATACTTTTTGTAATTTGTGCAGCTAATTAACTCCTAAGATTTTTTTGTACAGATTTATCAGTGTTGATCGTATTCTAAATTTGTTGCTATGATAGAATAAGGGAATCTCTGGCATTGTTTGGTTGATTCTGCTCAGGCTTCCAAATGTGATATCGTTTTGTTGAATCAACACTTAGTTAACTTTGTTAACTAGGATTTATAACCGATGGAACGAGGTTTGGTTTGATGACAGTTAAGCTTGTATGCAGGGATTATGGTTTTGAGTGCGATTTTATTGCTCAAGGAGACGATGCTGCAAAAGTAATTGCCGATTATAGTAAGCATTCTACTGAGGAACATGGAATCGAATATTCAAAAGAAGCCTTAATGCACTTCATAATAAGAAAGGGCTAAAAATTCGACCAACTCTCAGCACAGGGCTTGTTGTGCAAACAGAACTTTAGTCACGCTATTTATAGTCAAATTCGAAACCAGAGTCATGAGAATTTCTGTAGGGCATACCCCAGACGCTGATGATGCGTTCATGTTTTATGGAATGTTGACAGGAAAGGTGCATTCAGATGATTTTACCATAACTCATGTAATCGAAGACATTGAAGCGCTGAACAAAAAGGCTCTTAACTACGAGCTAGATGTTACCGCAGTTTCTGTCCATGCATGTGCCTATCTACCAAATTACACAATTTTACGTAGTGGCGGAAGCTTTGGAATTGGTTATGGGCCCATTGTTGTCGCCAAACAAAACATCACACCTCAAAAGCTGCAAAGCTGCAAAATTGCGATACCTGGCAAGATGACATCGGCGTTTTTGCTCTTACAATTGATGATTGGTAAATTCGATTATGTTGAGGTGAACTTTAGCGATATTCCCTCAGTCATAAGGGAAGGAAAGGCAGATGCGGGTCTAGTTATTCACGAGACGCAACTTTCATATGGACAAGAAGGGCTGCAACAGATTTTTGATATTGGAAAGTGGTGGAATGACGCTACAAACGGTCTGCCAGTTCCCCTTGGAACAAATGTTATGAGTAACAGGTTTGATCCTGCCACAATCCAAAAGTTTGACAGGTACCTGAAGGCATCAATTCAATATGGCCTTGAACATGAAGATGAGGCACTTGAATATGCGATGAAATATGGTAGAGGTAAGTCGGCTGATTTGATAAGAAAATTTGTCAAAATGTACGTAAACGACGTGACAGTCGATATGGGACGGTCAGGCGAGGCTGCAATCAGAAGGATGTTTGAGATGGCAGTGCAAAAAAAACTCATTGCTCCATTTGTGATAAAGATAAGTCAACGAGATAGATAGAAGCTAACACAGACTGCGCAAAGAACAGGTCACAGCATTTTCATGCAATGCCATACCACCTTTCGGCATTGCAAGCTCGTGTGTTAGCTTCAGGAACAAATCGTGTTTTTACAAGATAAAGGTGATCCGAAGGAATCTTTGCATGTGTTTAATTGATAAATCAAAAATAAACAAATGTTTTGTAACATGCCAGCAAAGTTTTTGTCAACTTAACAAGTGTTTGTCCAGAGCAGATTTTTTAAATAACCACAAAGTCATAATGAGATTGATGGTACTGGTTGACAAAAAAATACTTGGAGGCGGCCTTGCCATGGTTGCGGTAGGCTTGACTTTT
>CAZLSK010000180.1:0-2167 GCA_964562075.1 uncultured Candidatus Nitrosotenuis sp. | reverse complement strand
CTACAGCTGTAACGGAAAATAGCATACTGTAACGCTTATTCATGAGTTTGAGACTTGTACCAACCTATATAATAATTCCCATTATTTCCGGGCAGGCTTTGCACAATTTGTGTTTGTATTACCAAATGTCGACCCGTTGAGATTTTATCTTAGTGATATGCAGTGGAAGTGGTTTGGAGTATAGAATAGATAAGGACTCGTTGGGAGATGTAAAAATTCCTGCAAGTGCATACTATGGCGCATTTACCGGCAGGGCAATGCGACAGTACCACGTCACCGGCAAAAAAGCACACAAGCATCTTGTTGCCGCATATGTGATGATAAAACGATCAGCTGCTGTTGCAAACATGAGAACCGGTGCAATTGACAAAAAGCTCGGAAACGCGATTATCAAAGCGTGTGATAAGATTTTGGCTGGAAAATACCGTGACCAGTTTGTAATCGAGGAGATCAACTCCGGTGCAGGTACTGCATTTAACATGAACGCAAATGAGGTAGTTTGTAATGTAGCGCTAGAAATCTTGCGAAAAAAGAAGGGACAATACGATTTTTTGCATCCAAATGATCATGTAAACATGTCGCAATCAAGCAACGACACGTTTCCTACTGCGATGCATGTTGCAATCTTGTTGAATCTGCGTGAAATGTTGTCACCAGTTGACACGTTAATCAAATCGCTAAACAAAAAATCAAAAGAATTTTCAAGTTACAAAAAAATCGGCAGAACCCATTTGATGGATGCGCTGCCAGTAACTTTGGGAAGCGAGTTTGCAGCTTATGCCACATCCATTACAAAAGCAAAAAGCGCAATCGTTGCAGCCTCAAAGGAGTTGGAGTTTGTTGCGCTTGGCGGAACAGCGGTGGGAAATGCTGCAAACACACCACGGGGATACCGCAAAATCGCAATTTCTGAGCTTGCAAGAATTTCTAAACTGAATCTTAGTCCAGAAAAAGACATGCAGCACTCACTTCAATCCAAGTTTGCAGTCTCTACCATTTCTTCTGCAATCAGAAACTTGGCCATTGAACTCAACAAGATTGCAAATGACATTAGACTGATGGCATCAGGCCCAATTGCTGGATTTTCAGAGCTCGGAATTCCAGCTGTACATGCAGGATCATCTATTATGCCAGGCAAAGTAAATCCATCACTTGCTGAATGTCTTAATATGATCTGCTTTAGCATAATTGGAAATGACACCACTGTTGCAAATGCTGCACAAGCAGGACAGTTTGAGCTAAACGTCATGCTTCCTGGAATGCTCAAGGCGGTGCTTGATTCTACAGACATGCTCAAGAACTTTTTGCCAATCTTTTCGGAGAATCTCATTGATGGACTGACAGCAAACAGTGAGCGACTAAAGCAAAACATCGAAAAAAGCCCCGTCATTGTGACGTTGCTTTCACCAAAGATAGGTTATCAGAAATCTGCCTATTTGTTTAAGGAATCATTAAAGACGGGCAAGACCATTCGTGAGCTTGTGGTTTCAAAAGGGCTTATGACTGCAAAACAAGTGGATGCGCTCTTCAAATAAAATGGCAAAGATCTGGGTCGAATCATACGGTTGCTCTGCAAGCTTTGCAGATGCGGAAATGATCACAGGACTCATCCTAAACGGAGGTCACGCCCTTGCCACAAGCGCAAAGGACTCAGACCTAAACCTAATCGTCACATGTTCTGTAAAAGATGCAACCGCAAACAAGATGGTAAATAGGATCAAAAGACTACGCTCAAAGCCGCTAGTTGTTGCTGGCTGCATGCCAAAAGCCGAACAAAAAACAGTTGAGCGGTTTTCGCCCAATGCAAGCCTTATGGGGCCAAATTCCATAGGAAAGACTCTTCAAATCATAGATTCAGCGCTTGTTGGCAGGCGCAAAGTTGAGCTTGCCGATTCCGATGCTACGAAAACAGGGATTCCAAAGGTGAGGCTGAATCCCGCTGTGGGAATTGTGGAGATTGCAAGCGGCTGCATGAGCGAATGTACTTTTTGCCAGACCAAGCTTGCCAGAGGTGATCTCAAGTCTTACAGAGTTGGCGACATTGTTAGACAGGTAACATCGGAATTAGACGAGGGGTGCAAGGAGATCTGGCTCACATCCACTGACAATGGTTGTTATGGCCTTGACATTGGAACGACATTACCTGACCTTGTCAATAAAGTAATCG
>CAZLSK010000179.1:0-2204 GCA_964562075.1 uncultured Candidatus Nitrosotenuis sp. | reverse complement strand
TCAGAGTTACTCCAAAGGAAGAAGAGGTTGGACTGGATCTAGCCCAACACGGCGAAAGAGCATACGTAAACGAGTAAAAACCAAAACTTCTTTTCTTTTTGTTTTTTCTATGAAAATGAATTAATGTTTAAAAGAATTAATTGAATCGTGTTAATTACACCAAATGATCTTGAAAAGGAACTTGGCAATCCAAATCTAATACTAATTGATTGTCGCTCCTACAAAGAATACTCACAAGGACATATTCCACGTGCTGTGAACCTGGATTTATTTGGATTCCATTGGTTAGATACCTCAAAGAAGGGACTCGAATCCTTTAACGAGCAAAGCAAAAGGATTCTGTCATTTGTGGGAGTCACTAACGAAAAAAAGGTAGTATTTTATGATGACATATCAGGTATGCTTGCAGCTAGGGGAGTTTGGCTGCTACTCTATTTCTCACATAAAAATGCCCTGATGCTTGACGGTGGGATAAAAAAATGGCAAATGGAAGGATTTACACTGGAGCAAAAAACAAATGGATTCACACCTTCCAAATTTGATGGCAAAATAAATCCAAACATAATAGCAGGTTACGAATATCTAAACAAAAATCTGAACAAAGTTCTGGTGATTGATGCCCGCTCAAAAGAAGAATATGATGGAACAGTAATCAGAGGAGCACGACGCGGCCACATACCAGGCGCAATCAATATTGATTGGAATTTCAACATATCAGAAGATGGTACACTCTTGGACGAAAAATTACTTTCGGAACTGTACAAATTTCCAAAGGAAGTCGAAATCATAACTTATTGTCAAGGTGCATACAGAGCTGCAAACTCGTTTTTAGCACTAAAAAAACTTGGGTTCAAAAATGTCAAAGTATACCTTGGTTCTTGGGGAGAGTGGTCAAACAGAGTAGAATTGCCAGTAGAATAATTACTTCTTTCTTTTCCAGATCAGCTGGTTATAGAATAACTCAGGTACAACCTGTCTGAATGGTTGCGAACCTCCGTCATACCACTTGGTAAAGAATTCGTAGAGATGAAGCCTTAGGGCCTGAATATACACAATTAATCCCTCAATCATCATTATTCCAATATTTCCACCAATAATCATTCCAAGACCTGCAGGTGATGATGTTCCTCCAAGTGATTGAAACGAATTATTTACTGTAAGCAACAATGCAGCATGCACAAGCAACATGATTCCAATTCGTGCATAACTGATCGTGTGTGAAAGGCATTCTACTGTTTTTCCAAGAAAAACTTCCATGACAACATTGGCTATGCTACCTCCCTCCTCTGGGTGATGCTTTGTATGCAAAATTCCACCCACCATCATGGTTGCCATTGAACCGATAACAATTATGATTGAAATTCTCGTAACTATCCACACCCTTGCCCAATCTCCTAGGAAAATTGTAACCCATGGTACTACTTCGGTATGTGATCTAGAATACATGTTCATCACATCATAGCTGGAACCAATTGCAGACATCATGACCACTACGATGCCGCCATACAGGGTAAGGTTTGGAATTGCCTCAAAAATCATCATTTGTTTGTGTCCTTCTTTGTGAAGTCTCTTGATTCTAAGAATGAATGCCCAAACTAGATGAATTACTCCCAAAAATATTGAAACCTTCAGAATGGTGATTACTTGCTCAAAGGTTAGCTCAGCTACACTAACCACTCCAACCAGCCATGAAATAGGATGTAGTGGACCTTCAAGTAATTTCTCAAATGGTTCAAAATGATCGATGTGGAATCCAAACATCTCACCTGCCCCAACGCCGGCAACTGCGGCAGATGCGCCAGAAATTGCTATTAGCATTCCCCATCTTGAGAGGTTTCCCTGTCCTTTGATTTTGAATAGTAACCCAAATCCCATGAGCAAAAGACCGTGTCCTAAATCAGCAAACATTATTCCATAGAATATTGGCCACATCAAAGAGATCATTGGAGTGGGATCTGCCTCACCGCGCTTTGGAAGCCCTTGGCTTTGAGTGATTACCTCAAAAGTTCTAACAAATTTTTTGTTCTCAAAAAGTGTTGGCTTGTTTTGCAACATTTGGGGCTGCGTAATGTCTTCCGTAATTGACATCCACTGTTTTGTGACCTCTTTGAATTTTCCCTCCATGTTTTTTGGAATGTATCCTTGGATTACAGCGAATCTCTTTGTTCCACCTGGTTTGCGTAGTGTCTCAAGTATCTCTTTTG
>CAZLSK010000178.1:0-2266 GCA_964562075.1 uncultured Candidatus Nitrosotenuis sp. | reverse complement strand
TCTCTGGAGCATCTGTGAGTCGGATATCTTCTTTTTTGATTCCATAGTCTTGAAGTTTTTTTAAACAATGCTTCACAAGTGGTTCTGGGTTGTTGTGGTTTATTGCCCAAACGGTTCCGGTGTATTCTATTTTTTCCAATTTGTACTACCCTACAAAACCGTCTAGCGCTTTGCAGGTGTGCTGAGCACCTTGAGAGTCATTGTACTCATCACCCTAGATAGTCGTCGAATCTTGTTTGAGACGGTCTTGTCAAACTCTTCGGGAGAATTAGCATGGATTTCCACAATGATGTCGTATGCACCAAACGTTAGATATGCCTGCTTTACTTCCGGAATCTGCTTTATCTCCTCAAGCAAGTATTCTTCTGCACCCAAATCGCAGTTTAGCAAAACAAAACCAATTTCCACAGAATCATACTTTTAGCGGGGGGCATAAATCTTTCTAAAATGATATAAATTCTTGGTTATTATATAATTACCAACTTGTTTTTTATGAAAACGGCTGGATAACTAGTACCAAATGTTGGGCACATCTCAGTGTGTCACAGGAAAGATATGATCACTCAAAACAAATTAGAATCAAAACAGATTAACACATACGAGTTTAGACTATATCCAACAAATACCCAATTAATCCGTTTAGAAGAAACAATCGAAATTTGTAGACGTTATACGAAATTTTTTCCATAGCGTCAGCTAATCATGTGTAACATCCAGTCTGAGGGTCGAAAGTGTAATGCCGTGTACAAAGGCGTCCTTGTATTCTGTTTACAAAAAACGTGCCACATGGAACAAGCCAGGAGTGTTCCAGATGTGGAAGAATAATTGTCAAGACCCTGGCAGACAGAATCCACAAGTGTATCTGTGGACTGGAAATAGACCGCGACCACAACGCGGCGCTAAACATTCGCAAAAGGGGAATAGAAAGCCTACCTGCGGGATGCAGGAAAGTTACGCCCGTGGAGACAGTCCCACTACCTGTAGTTTGTACGACAACGTATGTACGGTCATTAAATCAGAAAGTCAGAGTCTCAGCTCGGCAGTTCACAAGGTTTTACCAGCGCCTTCGATGGGCTGGTCTTCTGACTGCGTGATGAATTTGACCTCTATCGTCTGGTCTTCCACCCTCTCTTCTGTAGTGTTGTCTTCCATAGCCTCCCTCAGACCTTCTTGCGTAGCTGGGTCTTCTATCATCTGGTCTTCCATAATGCGGCCTTCTATCATCATACCTTCCATACTGTTGCCTTCTCTCTGACCCTCCATGATGGAAAATTCGTCGTGGACCGACCTGTCTTTTTAGAGGATCCGGTATGCTTACTATGATGCTCATCTTTTCGTTTAGGTCTGTCATTGACACCTTGGTTTGCTGCTTTATCAAATTAAAATCGCCAATTGAAGAGTATGAGACCAAAGTAATTGCTCTGCCATGTGCACCTGCTCTTGCGGTTCTGCCGATTCTGTGAAAGTAAACCATTTCTTGGTTTGGTACATCATAGTTTACAACAAGTGCCACTTGGGGAACGTCTATTCCACGCGCTGCGACATCGGTTGCAACCAAAATTGCCGCCTCGCCACGCCTGAACTGCGACATTGATATCTCTCTTCTGTGCTGCGACATGTCGCCTTCGATTGCGACTGCGTTAAATCCCATGTGACGAAGCTCGCGTGCGACATCACGAGTCCTGTTCTTTGTTGAACAAAACACTACCGTCTGGCCTTTTTTGTTTTCTCTGATAAACTGTGATAGGTACTTTAGCTTCTCGCGATCCTTGATTACCAAAAACGCCTGGTCTATTCCTTCGCCGCTTAGGTCGTCTGCATCCAAGAGGAACTGTTTTGGATTGTTCAGATAATCCTCCGCAAGTCTTAAAATCTCAGGCGGCATTGTAGCTGAAAACAGCGACATTATCTTGTTTACAGGTGTTAATTCCAAGATGAACTTGATGTCGTCGATGAATCCCATATCGAGCATTGTGTCTGCCTCATCTAGCACGACATATCTGACGTCGTTTAGCTCAATTGAGCCCTGCTTGAGATGATCAATTAGTCTTCCAGGGGTTGCAACAATTATCTCGACTCCGTGTCGTAGTGCCTGCAGCTGGACGTTGATTCCTTGGCCGCCGTAAATTGAGACTGTCTTGACGCCTGTGTATTTTGCAAACTTTTTGATCTCTGCTGTTATTTGCAGTGCTAGCTCTCGCGTCGGTGCGATTATCAAGCCTTGGATTTTCTTGTTTGGCTCGATGTTTTGCAGCATCGAAATAGA
>CAZLSK010000177.1:0-2289 GCA_964562075.1 uncultured Candidatus Nitrosotenuis sp. | reverse complement strand
GATGATAAAGGCACCGGATGCTTTTTCATTAAAAATTGCTGATAAGAACTTTAGAATTGCAATGAGGTCAATGCTTTGCTCATTTGAACCCACAATTACCATGCAAAAACAAATGCTACAATTTGGCATTGGAAAGCAGCTTTATTTTGAACTTGGGTCATGTGCAATTTTTTATCCGTTTGTTTCTGCTGACATGATAGAGATACCAAACGGTGTGCCGCTTGGAATAAATCTTAACACCTATGCCCCTGTCATATATGACTACACACAAAGGGACAACTACAACATTTTGTTACTTGCCACTTCTGGTGCTGGCAAATCTGTTACTGCAAAAACTATCTTGACGCGTCTGATCAGAAAATATCCGACATCGCATGTTTTCATAGTTGACCCAAATGGTGAGTATGAGACAGTCGCAAAATACCTTTCATTTGGCATCGTAAAGGTGACAGAGGAGACTGGTCTTGGTTTTGATCCATTCAAGCTGTTCAAGGCAGAGGATGCGGCTGAAATACTCGGCGACGTCTCAAAGGCAGATGACATTGTACGAAAAGAATTTCGTGCAAAAGCGCAGGATTGCAAATCAATAAAGGAGTTCTACGGCAAAGTGGATTTGGCTGCAAAAAATTATCTAAAGGACCTCGTAACAGGCTCAATTTACCAAATACTCGAAGGCGAACCAAGACTTGAGGACAGAACCGTAATTTCCTTGAGAGGAACATCTGGGGAGGAGAGGATTTCCATGTTGCTTTTACTAGCACTTGGGAAGATTTGGAAAAAGATCAACTCACTTCCAACAAGCATTCCAAAGATTCTACTAATTGATGAAGGGTGGATGCTCTTTAACATGTCAAGTGCTGGCAAGTTCCTTGATATGATAGCCCGTGTTGGAAGAAAGTTCAACGTGATTTTTTTATTTATCACGCAAAGACCAGAAGATGTCATAGAAAACCGCTACGGCAGAGCAATTGCAGAAAATGCTGCCACAAGGATCTTTTTACAAAACACAGAACAAGCGGCAGAAAAGATCAAAAAGGCGATGGATTTGTCCGATCAAGAGGCAGAGATGTTAAAGACCCTCTCAAGGGGGCAGTGCCTTTTTTTGACAAGGGATTACAGACTAAAGATCCAGATAACTCCCTCAGAAGATGAGATGTTGGTGTTTTCCACCAATCCCCTGCAGACCCTCCTTAAAACTGGATAATGCTTTGTTGTCATGGAGTTGCAAAACAGATACTACCAGAACCTAGAGCAGATGTCCAAGATTTTAGAGATAGATAAGGATTTACTGATATTACAGATCAAAAACCTTGCCAGAAGAGATGGAAACATGGAGACTGATTCGCACATTCTTCAGCTCAAAGGCATCAAGCCATCTCAACACGGATTGCTGTATTTCATTCATGTTTTAGAGAAGAGCTCAAAAAGATGTGTCTTGAACACGCCAGTCTTGCTTTTGAATCCAAGGAGGTCTAGATTTGTGGTTTAAAAGAGACAGAATCATTTATGTCATGAAAAAACGGGCGATCAGCCCCGCAATTGCGACCATTTTTCTGATTGGTGTTGCAGTTGTTGGGGCGATAACAGCAGGAAACAGCATGTTTAAGCAAAATGAAATCTCTCAGAAGACCGCTAAACTAGACCTAATTGATGCTAGCTTGGTAAGACTTGGCACCGTTGGCAAGACCTACTTTACTGTAACCGTAAAAAATGGTGGCACTACTACATTTACCTCCGTTAACTTGAGCTTTATTGACGACTCTGGAAACTTTCATACAATAACCAGCTTGACACCGTTGAATCCCGGAGAGCAGTTTGGAGATTATTTGGTTGAAAATGTAGTTGTAAATCCTGGGAAAAAATATGTAATCAATATTGATGGAACAACATCGAGTGGTTCCTTATTTCGTGCTGCTGAAACAATTATCGCAAGGGGCTGAATCTCCTTAAAGCAATCAATGTTTTTTTAATTGATGCATCGCCGAGGAATTTCCGAGGCGGTAACTGCGGTTCTGCTTCTGGCAGTTATTGCCACCGTATCATATTTTGCATTAGGCGGTTCAATAAAAAGAACAATCGATAATGAAAGAACCATCACAGATGCAATATCGCTAAAGGGTTTTCAGGTACAAGAGCTTATCTCAATTATTTCGACAAAGATAACAGATACGACAACACTTGAATTAATAAACTACGGGCCAAATGACATCATAATTGACAAAGTCTTCTTAGATGGAAATTCTTTGCCTTTTACCGTTTCAGATTCTAATGGGGATGTTTTCCTAAACA
>CAZLSK010000176.1:0-2377 GCA_964562075.1 uncultured Candidatus Nitrosotenuis sp. | reverse complement strand
TGGTGGCAATTCCCTTGATATAGCGCAAAAAATGGGTCTTGCAAAAGAATATTCTGACCTACATTTTCGAGGAGAATACTGGGTGGCTGATCCTCAATATCGCGATCTAGTAAAAACAACGATTTACACGGTGGCAGAATTCAAAGGGTATCCATTTTTAGATCCTCATTGGATAAAGAAGGCTAGCGGTGAGACGGAGATCGGACCAAACGCGGTTCCCGTCCCAAGTCCTGATACTTATTCAGGTTATTTTGGAGATGCCTCAACAACCCTCTCAAAATTAAAAGAAATTGTTACTGGCAATGCATTAAAACTACTATCCGATCCGGAGTTTTTATCATTGGTATCAAAAGAATGGTTAAGTTCCATCTCAAAGGCCGCAATGGTAAAAAGAGTTCAAAAGTTTATTCCAAAAATCCAACCAGAACACTTTACTCAGAGGGGGACTGCCGGTATAAGGTCACCACTCATCTCTCCACAAGGAAAATTCGTACCGGATGTAATAGAATTGCAAAATGACCATTCGTATCACATCATAAACTACAATTCGCCTGGCGCTACTGGCGCTCCAGCCTTTTCTGCCTTTATAGTTAAAAAGCTGCAAGATAAGGGAATTCTGAATTTTAACAAAGTGCACAAAGGGATGTGGAACTTTCAAAAAGTCATTGATCAGATGTGACACAATCAAAATTAATATTGATTTAGCAAAATCAAGAATCATTGTTACCTGACAGATGTTCAATTAAGCAAAAGGGCCGTAACTGTGTAAACCAGCCAGAGTTTGTCATCTCTGTTCAAAGTGACAAAGATGAATACATGATAGGCGTGACCTGCGAAAATCACAAAAACGTCGTTCTTACAAAAATCGAGGCGTTGCAAAAGGAAGGAAAACTCCCAAAAGGCAAAATCAACTTTGAGAAATTAAAGGCAGTTGGCACCGACTGCATCAGGTCAAGCCCAGACGATCTGATTCAGCTTTGAATCAAACAGAGTAAATCATCTTTTTTCCTTCCAATCCCAAAATCAGGTTTTGAATTGTAATTTTGGCCATTTTCTCTCTTGTCTCTGCAGTGGAGCTGCCAATGTGTGGTGCTAGAACAACATTTTGCATTTTTGTCAAATCGTGGTTTTTGCTGATTGGCTCGTTTTCAAAAACATCCAAGGCAGCACCCGCAATCAAACGCCCTCTAAGTGCTCGTACCAAATCTCTTTCATTGATTATTTTGCCCCGTGCGGTATTGATTAAAAATGAGGTTCTTTTCATTTTTTCGAACACTTTCATGTCAACTAATCTCTGAGTCCGTTTTGTGTATGGAACATGAATGGAAAGAATATCACTTGTTCTAATCAATTGTTCAAAGCTAACAAATTTTGCATGTAGTCTTTTTTCCAAAGTTCTTGACAACCTTCTTCTACTGTGATAAATGATCTTCATTCCAAAAGGATGTCCCCTTTTTGCCACTGCCTGTCCTATTCTTCCCATACCAAAGATACCAAGTCTTTTTCCTTCAAGGTCGGCTCCCACATAGTCATATGCACCAAAAATCACTTTCCAGCTACCCTCTCTGATCAGTCTATCGCCTTCACTTAGTCGGCGCAACAAATCAAGAATTAACGCAATTGTTAGATCCGCTGTGGCATTTGTAAGAACCTCTGGGGTGTACCCTATTCTGATGCCGTGTTCTTTGGAAGCTCTGATGTCTATGTGATCAAAACCAACACTGTACGTGCTTATGACTTTGAGATTTGGTGCATTTTCTATGATTGTCCTATCTATGACATCATATGGAAAGCACACTAGACCATCGGCTTTTTTGATTTTTTCCAAAAGTGTTTTTTTAGGCATTGGGATCTTTCCGTGATGGACAAAGATCTCGTACCGTTTTTGAAGCTCTTTTAATGCAAAGGGATGCAATCTACGGGTAAGGACGATTCTTGGTTTTTTACTTGTCACGTTATGCGAGAGTTTTTTCAAATGTTTATAAGATTTGCCGTGGGATCCAAGATAACTTTGAAAGCCAAAAAGGGCAAAAAGACAGAGGAGGAAGAAGAGTTTGCACTCTGTGTTGAATGCGGAAACGCAATTGAAAAATGCGTTTGCGTGTGCCCGTACTGCGGTGAGCGTGACAAGTGCGAGTGCGCCCTCTTCGAAGCAGCTACTGGTGGTTAGAAAAACCAACCATATTCTTAATAATAAACAATCCATAATGAGTTCGTGACTACTGACATTACTTGGATGATTGGAGGCCCACAGGGTAGTGGGGTCGAGTCCGCAGCCAACATCTTTTCCCGAGCCTGTGCAGCTTTAGGATATCAAATATTTGGAAAAAGAGAGTTTTACTCAAACATCAAAGGTGAGCACAGCTATTTTGCTGTG
>CAZLSK010000175.1:0-2436 GCA_964562075.1 uncultured Candidatus Nitrosotenuis sp. | reverse complement strand
GTTGGAACCGGCGCCACGCCATCAAGTCCGGATTATTACTGTTATGACTTTAACTATTCTGAGAATATTTCTGGAACAATAGATGGCTCTAGGATCACACTTCGCTCAGATAGCGGGACCTTCTCTGGCTCATATGCCAGTTCAGGAATTAGTCTTAACATCCAGTCTGCTGAGCTGGTAGGTACAGTCAAGCTTTCCCCGACAAACTTTACTCCGCCTCCATTTGAATCAAAAAACAAGCCTCCTGAACAAAAAGAGGTAACAGACGTAAAGGAGATGGTTGAAATCGGACTTTCGTATCTAAATGAAAAACGATTTGACAAGGCCCTTGAATATTTTAGCAAAATCGTAGCAAAGGATCCAAACAACATCATGGGGTGGATGGGAAAAGGCGTCTCGTATGTCGGCCTAAAAAAATATGACCAGGCAATAACTCATTTCAAAAAATCATTAGAACTCAGTCCAAACAACAAAGATGTCTTGCAATGGCTTGCAAGGACGTACTATCTAAAAAACGATTGTCAAGTGGCAGCAGACTATTATTCTGCTGCACTAAAGGTGGACCCACAAAACTCCAAGATAATGGCAGAGAAAAAAATAGCCGATTCCTGTCTAGCAAAAAAGAAAGATGCAAAGATCCCAGAAGTAACAGACAAAACACCAAGCGCATCTTTGGATACAACAAAAATTAATGATATAAAAAAGAAAGAGGATGAGAAGAAAAAAGTAACAAAAACTGCGGAGGAAAAAAAGAAAGTCGACGCAAACAAGATAGAGGAATCGATAAAGAAAAAAGCTGAAGAGGCGGCCAAAAGATGGGAAAAAGATCTGATAAAGCTAGACAAACAGGAAATCGAACTCAAGGCTTTGGCCGCAGGCAAAATCTTACAGTATGAGTACGTACAAAAGAAACTGCTCTCCATGGTGGGCAAGGATGAGAACTCGATGCCTGTCATACTCTTTAAGCACTATAGCCTGGGACCAGACAAATCCGAGCTAGCCAAAAAAGATTACGAGCTCGAAATCATTCCCTCACAGTGGGAGGAATGGATTGTAAAAGAAACGAAGAGTCTCAAAGACGGCAGGTACAACCTGAGCCCATACTATGACAAAAAGAAAAAGTCCGGAGGTCCAGACGATCTGGTTCACACTTTGGGACACTTTGATGTCATAGTCAGAACAAATCCTGATGGAACAAGAACATATCAGATAGAAGATCTCTACCAGTTCGGCTATGACCTGACAAAGAAGCTAGAGGAACAAAGACACGGATTCACCTTTAGCACCCAGAACAAAGAAAAACTGGATACACTAATGTGGCTCTGCTCTAAAATGCCACCAGTAAAACACCCAGTAGGTCAGATGGAAAAGTGCGAAGTAATCAAGACTGGAACGGGCTACAAAATCCTAATTCCACAACAGATCTTAGCAGCCGCAGGCAACCCATTCGTAGTAAGAGGCGAATTTACAAAATAATATTGTGAGCGTTCTATCAACCTACGGTTTTAGTTCTTGCTCCAACTGTTATCACGGTCCGCCCCATTGAGAAGAAACCTTCTCATTTTTTGTAGCTGTGGTATCGCTGCAGGTGTGCCCGTATGTCCTGCATGTTTGTAAAGTTTTGATTGCAAATCTTGCAGTCGTATGGAAGGTCCTTTCCATGCACCACCTGCTGGTGCTGCATCAGCTGTTCAACTGAGGGAAAAGTCTTGTCACATTTTTCACATTTGGTTTTCTTGAAGAGTCTCATCTGCGATTTTCCTTTTGTTTGTCCCAGCACTTTCTGCAGAGCTGGCCCTCAATCTTCCAGTCGCTCTTTGGGTTATACCTAAAAAAGCTCAGCTTGGTTCCACAAACACTACATGATTCTTTTTTTTGATTAAAATCAACCTCTTTTGCATCAAAACATTTCTTGCAGAGCAGCCCCTCCATCTCCCACTGCCATCTTGGCTCCCACAGATCCGTGAGTTTTTGCTCTACGCCGCAGCTGACGCATTTTTGCTTAAAAGATCCAGAATAATACTGCTCCATTGACTTCATGTAGCAGTCGGTACAAAGTGGATACTGCAGGTTCCACTCCCTTTTTGGTTTGTGTTTGTGTATAGTCTCCTTGTTGCAGAGTGTGCAGACAGCAGGCTTTTTGCTAAAAAGACCCATCGGTAATGATTTGTTGCAGTCTTTTAAAAAATGTAATGAAAAACAAAAAGTTTGAAAGGTGTAGTCTAATCCATTAAGACCTTTTCAATTGCTTGGCTTGCGTTGAGCAGTCCGTGCTTTTTTGCAATCTTTTCGATCTCTTTGTACTGCTCTACAGTTAGGCAAACTGGCATAGTTCGCTTTGTCATGGTCTGAGTTGTCTATCAAATGTTATAACTTTTTTGCTCACCAAAATGATCCCACTCAGATATCAACAAATAACTGTCAGAAAAAACAACA
>CAZLSK010000174.1:1952-2453 GCA_964562075.1 uncultured Candidatus Nitrosotenuis sp. | reverse complement strand
ACCTTGGATGGATTTTGTTCGATTGTGATGATATTTGGGTTTTTATGGAATGTAAGCAGCGCATCGATGAGCCACAGGGTAGAATAGCCTATAGATGTTCCAAGCTCAAGTGCGTTTTTTGCTCTTTGTGCCACAAGAAGGGCGTGGAAAAACTGACCGGTGTCAGGGGTTATCGCAAGCATTCTGTCCTGGCGTTGGACACGCACTTTTCCTGACTTTTCAAGCTGTGATCGTTTTTCAAGCTGGCTAATGAGTTTGACTAATGTCTTCATACATTGGAATGATAAGGGCTGTATATTCTATGTTTTTGAAAAACCTTAATGTCATAATGAGTTTGCGTTTGTCTCCTAAAAAATCCGATCGATTAAACGAATTATATTTAGCTGGTTTTAAGTTGCAACCACTTGAATGCATACAAACACGCCTCACTCATGGAGATCGTTGAAGACATCATCGACATCGATCCAGAAATGAGATTTTGTGCAGTAATTGATCTAAAGG
>CAZLSK010000174.1:0-1942 GCA_964562075.1 uncultured Candidatus Nitrosotenuis sp. | reverse complement strand
AAACATTCTAGAATCGATCATGAAAAAGGGCAAGACCTCACTCAAATCACAAAAAGAAGAAGAGCATTTTTGCAAGCAGATTGCACAAAGGCGAAAAATGAGAAAGGAGTTTGACAAAAGCCTCGGCAAGGTCAGATATGTGCATGTGGAGCGGGAAAAGGTGACTCAGATCGTTGTATATCCAAAAAGAAAGACCATCTATTTTACGCTGGAACCTGAGATTGGCACCGCAAAGAAAATGGCCATAATAAACCGAGTCAAAAAGATGACCATGCATCTTTGAGTATTATCCGTTTGTTCTAAACACACTCTAGGTTACAAAACCTGCCCTTGAATCATGAGTATGGATGTACATCAGATGGTTGCCATACTTAGCACAACGGTGGCACTCTCGGTTTTCATACCCTTAATTATTGGTTACTTGACAGGATGATGTTGAAAAAATAAATACACAGAATTTGCGCTTTAGCTTTGATGAAAATACTTGTCGACGAAATGGATGACGGCTGGGATGAAAAGCTTCAAAGTCTTGGTTATGAGGCGTATTCTGTAAAAAAGCTTCTCAATGAAGGAAAAAAGCTGCGTACCGATTATTCCATAATAAACTACGCAAAGGAAAACGGCATGATTCTGATCACACGTGATACCGAATCGGGCCAGGCGTGTGAAGAAAACAACCTTCCATGCATTCTGCTTGATAACAATGAGATCTTCAAGATTGTAGTTGAAAAGTTGAAGGGTTTCTCATAGAACGCTAGAATTTTTATCTCACGACGACTTCAAAAATAGCATGGAAAGCTGTGACACTAGAACACGTGCCTATAAGAACGGCAAGACCTTCGATCAGTGCAGAGAAATTGCAGAAAGCAAAACCTCAGAACTCAAGGGCGTCATAGAAAGGGAGGGCAGGATTCTGTGGTCAGAAATCTTGGCATCGGTAGACCATGACGAGCTTGTCTACAAGCTGACGCTCAAATACCTGCGAAGGGATGGCTACGACATTGGCAATTGGCAGATTCCAGAAGTAAAAAAGTTCAACTAGGATTCTATTTTACAGCTCCAACCACTGCTTTTGATCTTTTTTGCCATCATTACTGGTGTGAAGACCAGCAAGGGTATTGTTATTGCAATAAAGAGTGTCTGCAGCTGAGTTACTGCCAGTGTAAATGCGACTGCACCAGATGATGACACAAAAAGGGACAGAAACGTTCCAGCACATGTAGGACACGCTATAAACAATCCTGTTGTTGCAGCTATGCTCCCCATTCCAGCTCCTTTTTTTATAATGGAGAATGCGTTTGCAGCAATTGCGGCGTTTAATCCAACCAGATATGATACGGCAATCTGCAAGACCAGATTAATTGGGATTATCTGAAGTCCGACATGCTCGGTGGCGTAAACTAGGATTTTTGGCACATACCCTATGTCACCACAACATGGCGCAATCTCGGCGGAGGGGACTATAACCCCATAATTCTGTGAAAAAACTACGTTGGATTGATAAACCAGAATCCCTGACGTCAAGGCAAAAAAGATCCCATAACCTATACCTGTAGCCAAAAAGATCTGGCGCGATTTTTTATTCCAAGTAACGTGTGCAATTATAGAAAACACATCTTCTTGGACTGTCTTGACCTTTTGTTTGTGATACCGGTGAAATCCATACCCAATTGCGCCAAGGGCCAAAATCATCATGGTGTAAAATGCAATGCCGAGCCTTTCAATTGAGGATACTGCTGTTGGCGTTATCTCAGAGTTTCCAAGCCTTCCATAGATCAAAAACAAGATTGCAATGCTGACAAAGCCAATTGCGATTAGAAGCCTTCCATCACGTGACTCAGCCATTTAGGGTTCAGCTGAGAGGAACCAGCATTAAATCTATCTTTTCGGCTTCCTAGAAACCATCAGAATTTGACCATATTGTAGACAACACAATACCAAC
>CAZLSK010000173.1:0-2468 GCA_964562075.1 uncultured Candidatus Nitrosotenuis sp. | reverse complement strand
AGATCCATAGCAGCGCGTCTTACTGGTTCTGAGTACATGTCATATCCAAAAGCTCTTTGATTTCGCTCATCAAAAGGCTCCAAGTAAATGATTGAATGATATTCATCTCTGTCGCCTTCTGGTCTTACTGTATATTCTGGAAATCCTTCTTTTCGTATCTCTTCGATGTGAGCTGCAAGCTTGTCTTTGCCCCCAATCAGTTTTGAATGCCCAACCCCTTGGATTCCGGGAAACCTTGTAGCCGCTGCCTGAGTTTCGACGAATTGTTTCCATTCATCACGGGTAACTTGCTTTGAAGCGACAAAAAGACCTTTACCACCTAACAAAATCTGCTCGTATGATTTTAGGCGTATTTCAATGGCAGAGGTAGTTTGGGTTACTTCTGCCTCAAATCTTTCCTTTGCAATTTCTGTTGTTACATTATATGTCAAAAATGTTGCAAAAATTGTTACTGCCACAGATAATCCAAGTCCAATCCATGGTATCCCTGCTTTCATATGCCTCTTCTCGCTAAACTAATCCGCTATTAACCATCTATTAGATTATCAAAAAAATAGCCAGTTAGTAATCTCAACCTATTTACTAAATTAGTCTCCATTCTAATTTCACTTTCGGAAAGATTGCGAATTTATAATTTATAATCCTTCCACTTTTAGAAGAGTCAACTTTAAACCAGGACTATTCGTAAAGCTCGTCTTCGTCTTCTAGTTGTTTTTTTGGCTTTTTCAAAAAGAAGACTATCCCGCCAGCAATTGCGACGGCGGCACCGATTCCAGCATAAATCATCCAGTCTGGCAGGAATGTTTTTTCTTCTTCGACTGGTCCGCTTACTGAAAACTCAAACGTCTCTTGTTCTTCGCTGTATCCTTCAGCAGATGCAAATATCTGCAAAGACATCTTTGGCGCCTGTTTTGCATTCAATTGTATTGTAGCACTACCGTCGCTGCTTGTAGTCACAGTTTGGGGAGTAACTGATGAATCATCGGATAATAATCTCAAAGTCACACCACCGACGGAGTTTTGGTACTCGTCGTCTACGTAGATCTTTAGCTCCGTTGGCTCGTCTACAGGCACAGGCTCATTTATGCTACCAATGCTTATGTTTAGCTTCGTAATTGGGAAATTTACCTCAAACTGCTGGGAGTTGCTTACAATCCCTTTGGAGCTTGCGATAAGAGTCATCAAATCTACCTCTCCGTTGGTGTGGATTGGAAACTTTGCGTACGAGCTACCCTTTGGAATTACAACAGAGTCAGGCGTCTGTACTGCACCAAGCTCTGAAGGTGACAACTTTACTCTGAGGTCAGCTGTCTGAACTATCGGATTGCCATAAAAGTCCAAAATCTGAACAATACCAGAGTATTCTGAATTATCGGAATTTAGTGTTGTAAATGGAATGTATGTCTGTAATTTGGCAGTTGGCTTTTTTTCAAAAGAGTCTTGGGTTTCAAGACCAGGATCTGCAGATTCACCTATTGGAACCGCAGTTACTGTTATCTCTCCTTGGTCTTCTGCCTGAATTAAGTTTCCTTGAAACACAACGTGTGAGAATGTTTTGTTTTTCTCAATTGTGACTATCTCGTTAATTGGTGTAAGCAGATACCTGTTTTCGTTTTCGACTACGGTTGGTCTGTTTTTTGTATCAAGAGAAATGAGAAACAGGTCAAAGTAGCCGTTTTTATCAAACAGCATTGCATCAGTACCAGTTGGAGAAAATATTATTGTCTGCTCCTGTTTGAGAGTGTTGATAACTTCAGTTACGACGGAGGATGAGCCAATTCCCTTAATCGTGGATGAGAGTACAACTTGGCCAGTTTCTTGGCCAGTTTGTACGATAGCAGTTCCGTATGACGATGTGACATCGATGTTCCCAATCTCTTTTATTTTCATCAATAGGTCGTTACTTGAAATCAGATTGATCTTTTGGGCGCTTCCTGACGATTCATAGTTCTCATTGATTATCAGAGGGTGGAACTCTTTTTCCTCTACTGATTCATCAGAATCGGATTCATCAGTTTGATCGTCTGTAGCGTTTAGCAGAGCACCAATTTGGATTATAGTTATGGCCTCCGATTTTGTCGGTATTTTGTCTAGTGTGAAAATCTGCAGAGTCTTGTTTGCAGCCTGTGGATTGTTTGTAGTAATTGGCACCACAGTTCTGAAAGTGTCTGAGGCAATGCCTAGGCCTTTTGTCGTAGCGCCTATGGTAAATTCACTGTCTGCCCTTGTCAAGTCGAGTTTTAGGCTAAGCCGGTAGCTGAAATCGCCTTTTTTTATTACCCCACTAAGCTGTGATTCCTTTATTGCTCTGTCTATCTGGCTTCCAATAGATTCATCATCGGAAAAAAACTGCAGCCGCACATCTTCTTGTGCAAACGTTGGAAGGTTATCGGAATCTACCAAGCTTACAATCACGTCAATGTCTCGCTTCAAAGTAGCTGGGATTTTTTCTGGAAAAATGTCTACTG
>CAZLSK010000172.1:0-2495 GCA_964562075.1 uncultured Candidatus Nitrosotenuis sp. | reverse complement strand
CTGCTTTTAGAGGATTCCAATCAGTATATCAGCGACAGGCTAATTCTTGGCGAAATCTCAAGAATATTAAAATTTCAAAAAGATGTTGAATCCTTTTTGGAGATTCCGGCAAAACAGCTCAAGCTGGATTATGTCAGGGAGATAACAGATGATCTCAAGTTTGATCACCTGTGCTCAATAATGGACAGAATGGAACACCCATATGTAATCTACAAGGATGCAGCAATCACGCCTTGGGATGTATGTGTTACCTTGTTGTCAGAAGATTTGAGGGGGCCTCTCAAGACCAGATTTCAGAAAAGATGCCCACACTGTGGAAAAGAGATTGAATAGATTCCAAAATTAAAACGTAATTCTGCAAAATCTGTCAGTGTTTTTCGTAAACCCCTACCTGACGGAGACTCTCTTTTTTGTGACCCTTCTTCTTGGTCGTATTGGTTTCTTTTTTATGATCTTACTTGTTTTGCCCGTCTTGAATTGGGACTTGCGTCTTTGTACCAGTCTCATTTTTTCTTGGCCACTGGCCTCCTCTAATCTTCTAAGAATTCTCCTAAGAACTGCTATTTCTCGCTTTGAAAATTGCAACAAGGATATGCTGCACTTGTTTCTAATAAACCCCAGCCAAAAATTTCAACATTGGAGTGTAGCGTTGAAAATAACACCAAACTGTGAGTTCTAAACTCTATTCGGATTTTTTGAGGTTTGCGCTCAGGAACGACAGATATTTTGCGTACGACTCCATAAGAAAGTGAACATAGTTTTCGTAGGCCTTGATCAGCTGGGTTCGTACCTCTAGCTGGGATTTTTGCATGCTGTTCATTATCTCGATTTGGGACTCGACTATTTTGGTAATATCGTCGGACATTTTCTGAAAGTTTTTGAGAATGTTTTGATCAATGTTCATCTTATCAAAGAGCTCTTTTTCGGCGATATAGCACGTCCCAAAGATGTCATCAAGTGAGTGCAGATAGGATTTGTAAAAATCCGAATACGCTTCAAAGGAGATTGGAATCTGCATCTCCATTTTTTTAATTATCCGTGAAGTGTTGTTTTTCAGTATGTCGCAAACAGAAATCATCGGTTCGTCATTGCTTTTTTTGCTCATGATATGGTATGGTCATAGTAGTATTTTCACTTTTGCAAGCAAAACTTTACACCCATACAAAAGAAATGAAAAATATCAAAAAGCCACAAAAGATGCGGCTCAAGGATCTCAAAAAGGATATAAAAGAAAAGCTTGGCGATACAAAACACAAAACTGATCTAGTAAAAGAGGAGTTTGAAGACAAGATGAGTGGTGTAAAAGAGGTATCTGGAAGGTAAAGCAAGTCAGCGTAGGACAGGCGCACGGTGTTAAAGCAGAAGTTGCGGATCTGAAAAGGCTTTACCAACACGAGGGTTTTGTGTATTTTAAGACCGAGGCAGTAGCTGTTGTAATTCGCAAGCTTGGTGCACTCGATGAGTTCCTAAAAACTGTTGATGAGCTAACCAAGGAGGGATATCGCATGATGTACCAAGAAGATGTCAGACAATGTCAAGCTACTTTGGAATAAGCCTACCCACCATTCCATTTGGAAGCCTGTACTTTTTCAAACACAGAAAGTTTATCACCTAAAACTGTGTAGATGTTATCAAAATCAATGGATTCAAGTGGAAATCTTTATCAATTTTAGCGAAAACACTATACCATGGAAGTTCAAAAAGCAGCAAGCCGTCTTCTGCAACTTAGCCCATCGGTCCGTGTCGTCACTATCTGTAACATGGATGGCAAGCCAATCTTCTCTGCGCACTCTAGACGAGTAAGAAACCTCCTCTCAAGAAAGGAAAGCAGGAGCTCTTTGCAAACTGCCGCCCGTTCATGGAAGATGAGAAAATCACTTGCAAGAAAACTAGGGCCGTGCAGATATGTTCTGGCTGAATACGGTAGGGTAAAAAGAATCGTCATGCCGGCAGGAAAAAATCACTTGCTTTATGTTACGACGACTTCGGCATACGACCACAACAAGGTAATTCGAAAGGCGCGTACTTTCAGATAGAACGCTAAAGCCTTTTTACCATTTTTTTACATTATGACAAAACTTTATGGAAACCACTAGCTAGCAATTGTTCTATTGAACAATGTCAAATTCTGTGGTCCTACAGTCTTCTTCTTCCAGTTCCTCGGCCTGAGCTGACCCACATGCCTTTTCCTGAGCTTGCCGGCGTCTCTGCCATGTCGCCGAACTTGATCTTTGTTGTCCCGCGACCCACTGTGATGTATTTGTCCTTGGCTGCCTCTTTTTGCATACGTTGGTGTTCTCTAAACGCCGGGCCTACCCAGTTGTCTTTTTCTTTTTCAGAAACTCGTCTTGTGGTTCCTCTTCCTCCAATACGTATTACCATTTCCTTGACCTCTTCAGCTAATATGTGACACGTCTTAATAAAATTTTGAAAGGTACCAAAAATGGGAGTTTTAGGGCATCCTTTGAATATTAGATTGATATATCACTGCTCAA
>CAZLSK010000171.1:0-2601 GCA_964562075.1 uncultured Candidatus Nitrosotenuis sp. | reverse complement strand
ATTTGATTCAAAAATTGCAAATGCAAGAAGTTGCATATCTCCGATCAAGATACCTGCCACCCTCAACGGTGTTCATTCAGGGAAGGCTACGCCACCCGTTTCGATTTTACTCTAACAAAAATGGAACGCTTTGTGCAATAATTTGTGAGGTCACACTAAGAATGGAAGGACTGTACGATATTGCGTCAACGATTTTGGATTGGGCAGAAAGCAAGGGAACAAAAGAGTTTGTAATTTTAGATGGTGTTGCAAGCGACGAACACGACAACAAGGTCTTCTGTGCAGCAGAAGAAGACCTTTGCAGGATAATGTCTGAAAAGGGAATAATGATGATCTCTCAAGGATTTATCACGGGAATTCCCGGAAGCATCCTAAATGAATGCCTTGTGCGTAAAATCCAAGCCATCACGCTACTTGTGAAGGCAAGCCATACAAATCCCGACCCTCTTGCGGCAGCCACGCTAATTGAGGCCGTAAATTCTGTCTATGGGACTACGATAGATACGACGGAGCTTCGAAAGGAAAAAGAAAGAATAGGCGCAGAATTCAAAGAGCTGTCAGAAAAATACAAAGAACACAGACAGACGGATTCCGGCATGTACATGTAACATCTAAAGGTTCTTTTATGCTTCCAACAAACGCAAAGATATCATGGTATTGACATACAAGGCCGCAGGAGTCGACATACAAAAGATAAGAAAAAGCCAATCATCCATTGGAAAAATAATTTCTGGTACACACAAGCTACAAAAAGTCAGATCAGGGTTTGGGCATTATGCTGGACTTGTTGAGATTGGAGCCGGTATGTTTTTGGCAACACACACAGATGGTGTTGGAACAAAGGCCCTCATAGCAAACATGCTAGAAAAATACGACACAATTGGAATTGATTGTGTTGCCATGAATGTAAATGACATCATATGCATTGGTGCAAAACC
Organism: uncultured Candidatus Nitrosotenuis sp.; assembly: GCA_964562075.1. Classification (GTDB taxonomy): domain Archaea; phylum Thermoproteota; class Nitrososphaeria; order Nitrososphaerales; family Nitrosopumilaceae; genus Nitrosotenuis. The sequence continues at coordinate 1,663 of CAZLSK010000171.1, read as the reverse complement.
GGTTTCATTTGTTGACTATATTGCTGCAAATCAAAACAATGAACGTGTTTTTGCAGAAATTGCAAGAGGGCTTGCGGCTGGCGCAAAAAAAGCAGGAGTGCCAATAGTCGGAGGCGAGACTGCAATAATGCCCGACCTGTTTGCAGAAAAAAAATTCGCATTTGATCTGGCAGGAATGGTTGCAGGCCTTGTGAAAAAAAGCAATACAATATTTGGAGACAAAATTAAGGCCGGCGATAAAATAATTGGAATTCGCAGTAGCGGACTTCATTCAAATGGGTACTCGCTTGCAAGAAAGGTTCTTCTAAAAAAATACTCCATAAGGGACAAAATAAGAGGTCTTGGGAGGTTAGGAGATTTACTTTTGACTCCAACTGAGATTTATGTCAAGCCTGTCTTAGAAATCGCATCAAAATGCCAAGTCCACGGTCTTGCAAACATAACTGGGGGCTCGTTTACGAAGCTTTTGAGGTTAAAAGGAGCAGGCTTTGTGCTTGATTCTCTGCCAGAGCCTCCTAAGATAATGCAGTTAATTGAGGAATTAGGAGTAAGCCACGATGAAATGTGTCGAACCTTCAACATGGGTATTGGTTTTTGTATCGTTGCACCAAAACAAGAAGCAAATAAAATTATATCAATTTGCAAAAAACACAGACTCGTAAGCCAAGAGATTGGCTTCATCTCAGATAAACGAGGAGTTTATGTCAATTATAAAAAATTGGCATAATTGACAAAACCTCTCATCATTTTTAATCAACAACTACCTTATATGACTAAAATGCAAAGCATGTGACTTGGAATCTCACTTTGTTCAAGTTGTAATTAGTGTGTGCATCCTGCTTTTTGCAGCAAAGCTGATGGCAGAGTTATTTGTCAGGCTAAGACTTCCAATCGTTTTGGGTGAGCTTTTAGCTGGCATGATCATAGGACCGTTTGCGATAGGCTCGCTTCTCATAGTACAAAATGGTGCGTTACTGCAGTTAAGCGAGGAAGTAAAGATTCTCGGTGAAATCGGTGCAATTGTAATTTTGTTTTTGGCTGGACTTGAAATGACACCACGGGAATTCATCAAGGGAGGCAAGGCATCGTTTACTGTCGGAACACTTGGCGTTATCGCACCGTTCTTTATTGGGTTTGTTATCTTTCAGTTGTTTGGATTTCACACATACCAAGCGATGCTAGTAGCTACTGCCCTTACCGCAACAAGTGTTGCGATTTCTGTGCAGGTCTTAGCGGAGTTTGGAAAACTCAAAAGCCCCGAGGCTCGACTCATAATTGGTGCTGCGGTTGTTGACGACATTTTGGCAATTGCGGTCTTGTCGGTAATCACCTCCCTTGGTGCAGGTACGGAAGCCATAGATGTTGTGGAAGTATCGTTTACCATCTTCAAGGTGCTTGGGTTCTTTGCCGCCATGGCTATAGCAGCCATATTCTTTGTTCCTAAACTTGTGAATTCCAGCCTATGGAAGGCAAGTGGTAGCATTGAAGGGGTAGTTACGGCTGCCTTTTTTGGTGCGGCAGGACTTGCCGCTGTAATAGGTCTATCACCAATTCTTGGGGCCTTTGTTGTTGGAATGGCGTTATCCTCCACTAAGCTATTTGAGAGAGTCGAGCATTATGTCAGCAAGCTCGGCTTGATTTTTGCGCCGTTGTTTTTTGCAAT
>CAZLSK010000170.1:0-2674 GCA_964562075.1 uncultured Candidatus Nitrosotenuis sp. | reverse complement strand
TTTTGCATCAAAATTTGATACAAATGTAAATGACGTGTCGACCAGTCCACACATTATAGAAATGGTAGTAGAGCATGCAGACTATGGAACCGTAACATCATCCGTGTTTAACCCACAAGGAAACGATGAAGCTACAATATACGGTGTCTTTACAAAATAGTTATCAGGTTTTATCAAACAATGATATCAGATGTGGTAATGCGTTAGCCGACGTTTCTCTTAGCGATAAATCCATATCTCCAGACATGGTGGTTTGTTCAGGATTTACCTCGATTAGGGTTGCTCCATTTTGTCTTGCATAGATGGGAAGTGTGTTTGCAGGCGACACAACAAGAGACGTTCCGGCAATTATCATGACATCACAGCTTTGGGCATGTATGATTGCCTGTGTCCACACCTCCTGTGGGAGTGGTTCTCCAAACCAAACAACATCTGGCCTTAACATGTTTCCACATCTACACTCTGGTGGTAAAGAATCAAAACTGGTCGTGATATTATCCTTGTAATCACAAACGGTGCACTTGATTCTAATTATACTTCCGTGAAGTTCATAGACCTTGTCGCTTCCCGCTCTCTGATGAAGACCATCGATGTTTTGTGTCAGAACTATTACCTCCTTATGTGCTGCAAGCTCGGCAATTGCAATATGACCCTTGTTTGGTTGTGCGGCAAGAATATTTTTCCTTCTATCCTCATACCACTCCCAGACGAGCTTTGGGTTTTGGTAAAATGCATCAATTGTTGCTAGTTGCATTGGATCGTATTTTCTCCAATAACCATCTTTTCCCCTAAATGTTGGGATGCCACTTTCGGCAGAGATACCAGCACCCGTCACAAAGACGATTTTTTTGGAATTTTTGATTTGTTTTTCAACAGATTCAAACATTTTACTTTATTTCAATTTCAAGAAGGTCTCTTGCTGCAATTACTGAACCGTGAATCTCACTTGCCTCCTGTAACAGCTCCGACTCATTTTTGTATCGCGCTGAAAAATGAGTCAAAATCAAATTAGTTACATTTGCCTTCTTTGCTAGTGTGGCAGCTTCTTTTGCAGTGGAATGAAATGTCTCAATTGCCTTGTCCTTTAGCTTGTCAGAAAACGTGCAATCAAAGCTTAGATAATCACAGTCTTTGAAAAATGCCTCAAGTGTTTTTGTCGGCCTTGTATCGCCAGATATACCAATTTTTTTGCCGGGCCTTTTTTGGCCTACCACCTGATCGGATCTGAACATCTTATCTCCCACCTTAATCTCCTTTCCCATCTGTAGCTCATGCCACAGTGGGCCTTCTGGAATCCCAAATTCCTTTGCTTTTTGAAGATCAAATTTGCCAGGCTTGTCCTTTTCATGGAATAGATACGAAAATGACGGAATGGAATGCTCTGCCTGCTCTGCAAAAACAAGATACGTTTTGTCCTCGCAAACAAGTCCAGGCCTTATTGCCGTAATCATAACTGGAAACGACAAACCAAAATTCAAAATCTTGATGTTTTGTGCAATAAAATCCTCAATTCCGTCGGGACCGTAGATCTCAATTGGCTCCGTTCTGTGCTGGAGTGTCATAGTTTGCAAAAGACCCAAAATACCAATGCAGTGATCACCATGCAGGTGTGTCACAAAGATTCTAGTCTTTTTGTTCCAACCAAGACCGGCCCTAAGAAAAGACATCTGCGCCCCTTCTCCTGCATCAAACATGAGAATCTCGCCCTCTTTTTCAAGACAGATGCAGCTCAGGCCTCTATGCTCTGTTGGCTGCGCAGCTGATGTTCCCAAAAATACAAGCTTCATTTCACTAAAATCACCCTTGTCAGACTCTTGTGGCGATAGATTTCATATTTTTTTGTTGGTTTTAGCTTGAGGTTTCTGTCTAGCCCCTTTTTACACATTATTGCAAATTTTTTTCGCCTTGGGATCTTGGAGACAAAATCCTCAACCAGCCTTTGAGGAGGCGCAGATACCTTTGACGCGGTACCGTATGGAAGATCGGTTACTATTCCATCAAAACTATCCTTGATCTGCAACATGTAATCATAGTTTTTGTTGTATACAGGTGACTCGAAATTGTTTGCGTGTAGGTTCTTTTCTGATATCTGGCACATTTTTTTGTCAAAATCAATCCCAACCGACTTTATTCCCATCGACTCTGCCTCTAAAAGAGTGCTACCCGTTCCGCAGAAAGGATCGCAAACCGTCTCGCCCTCCTGCAGCCGTGCCAAATTGATCATTGCACGTGTTAGCTTGCCGTCAAGCTCGTGGTGGAACTTGGTGAGTTTTTTTGGATGTGCTGTAGGCTCAAATCTGCCAGAAAACCCAAAAAAGTTTTCTTCATCTGTGAAGATAAGATAGATCACTATGTCGGGGTTTTCAAGTGAAACCTTGGCACTACAAAAGGTCGTAACCATGCTGCCAAGGGCGTGTTCAATTTCAGAGTTGTTAATTTGTTTTTGTGATAGATTGACTGCCTTGCACATAAACGATTTTGCACCGAACAAAAGAGCATAATTTTTTTCATCAAAGAAGACATTTGACATTTTTCTTATCAGCTGTCCTGCTGTCTTGATAAATGTGGCTCGTCTTGCAATCTTGTCCCAAGGAGTGATGGTCTGTATAACGATAAGATTCGAAATTACCTTGATCTTAGAAAACCTATCATACATTTTTGCAAGTGTGATTAC
>CAZLSK010000169.1:0-2700 GCA_964562075.1 uncultured Candidatus Nitrosotenuis sp. | reverse complement strand
CTCACATTGGATCATTCAAAGACGATATTTGGCGGTACCAATGATGTATTTTCGGTTCAGCTCCTCAATTCTGATGGGCTGCCGACGTATGCAACAAATGACATTGAAATCGATGTGGTGGTAAAAGATAAAGGATTGTTGGAGGCTCCAACCAAGGTAACAATTGGAAAAGGTAGCTATTACAGTCTATTTGATGTTGCGCCAAAAACCAGTGGAAAGACGGAAGTCTCTTTATTGTCAAAGGGGCTACCGCTTCTCAAAGAAGAGATAGAGATAACCAGTCTGGCTTTGCAACTTGGTATTTCTGGACCAGATTCTGTGAATGCTGCTGAGACATTTATGGCTACAGTTTCGGTCAAGGCAAATCAAAAACCACTTGTTGGAATGAACGTTCAATGGAGAGTAGAGGGCGGATTAGTGCAGATCTCAGATAGTAGAACTGGTAGCACTGGCGAGGCCATGATTTCAGTTATTTCGCAGTTGGATACTGTTAACATACAAGTGACAGTGAGTGGAAATGGCTATCCTCCTACTACTGTAACAAAGACCATACAGGTCAACTCAGCTCTTGACGAAGTATTTGTTGAAGAAGAACAAGCTGTTTCACCAGAACGTCCATCACTTGAGATCTTTGGCGTAGATCCGATACTATTCATTGTGCCGGGAGCAATAGGTGCAGCTGGTTTCATGTTAAAAAAGAAAGGTCAGCTTACAATAAAAAAATAAATTTTGTAAATTAAACTCTAATTGATTTTTTGTTTATTAAAGAAACAAAAAAATCGTATGTTCAGTTCGAACATCAGCTTGATTATCAAATTTAGTTTCAAAGTGTAAAATAGCAAAAAGGAGTAGTGAATAAATTAGCTAATCTTAACTTTAGATTTGGAAATTTTGGGAGAATTTTAAAAAGTACTCCCAGAGAGAAAAAACCTCTGCGATTCCAATCACTGCTGACGGGGGAAGACTTGACGCTTGATGTTTGTTCTTTTGAAGAGATACTGCCGTACTCGCTAATGTCTATTCCAATCTCAACTGTTACCCCAAATGACAATGTCTGGATTGCAACCTCAATGTTGTCACGAATCTCTGATGTTACAAATAACGTTGTGGTCGTGGAGGATGGGTTTCCTATAGGGACAATCAGTGTGCATGAAATACTTGATGGATTACGAAAAAACCCCACCACAAGATATTTTGAAGAAGGGGTTACCAACATAATGAATGCTGATTTTTATATTGATTCCAGAAATACCAATGTTGCAAGCGTTTTAAAACGAATTAGCCGAGCAAAAAACCCTTTTACTGTTATAGAAAATGACAAAACTAACTTTTCTCAGTTTTCAATCAGGCAGGTTTTAGAAATTGGTTCGCTATGCAAGACAAATATCACAGTGTCATCATTTCCAAAAAAACATACATCCTCCTTTAGAAGGGATGACCAGATCATAGATGTTATAGAAAAACTAGAACGGGATGAAAGCAAATTTGTCTTACTTGAAGATGAATTCACATTTGTAAATCACGAAGTTCTCTTGGAAAAAATTAAAGAAGTGAACACGACACAATGTGATAATCTTTTAGGGCTAAGTGCAAGCACGCTCAAAACAATGACGCCAACTCTGATTTCAGAAAGACTGACGATTTCTGAAATTTGCAAGATCATGCTAAACATGAAGTATCCCTGTGTTATGACATCGGAGCAACTAATCACGCCTTATGACATACTAAATCTTCTTAGTAAGGAGATCTGATTTGTCAGCCAACAAATCATTGACTCGTTTAAAAAATCATCTGGATATGATGAAAAGGGAACTTGATGAGACAACTTGCCAAATTAAAAAACTGGAAGACAAAAATAGTACAGAGTGGAATTCACTTGAGCTAATAGAAGGCAAGTCCATTAGTGAGCTAAAAAAACATGAGGGCGAACTTGTACAAGAGATTTCTAAAATTCAAAAAGAGATTAAAAAATCACGCTCGAAGACAGTGCTCATTGCAGAACTTTCTGTTCTGCCCGTTGTCTTCTTGTTAATCATGGTTTCCGGTATTGCAAGCACATTAACTGATTTTACATCGCAGCAGACACCTACTGTACTAAAAACCAGATACTTTACGGAAAATTTGAGAGGCGATACTGTTGATACATGGAAGTCATGGAGACTTGTTGGTACTACGCTTAATGTAAACATCCTAAAATCTCCACGAGTAACTGAGTATCAGCTTGATCTCATAAAAAGCGCCATAACTTCTGAAAAAATAGTAGAAATCGATGATTCGATAGTTCAGAAAGGACCAAAAGGCTCTACTTCGCTGTATTATGAGGGATGGAAGGGAGCACTAAAAAGTGCATCAGCACAACAGACAAAATACAATCTTCCCACAAGTTTCAATTTTGTTGATACATCGGGTGGAGAAGGCGACATAATCATAACACTTTCCAACATTAAAGACTCTGATGGCTATACTGGCTACACCAAGTCGGTCACAGAAGAAAACGAAATTCTAAAGTCATTTATCACAATTTATGACATTTCAAATTTGTCTGACCAACAATTAACCACCATTATAAGACATGAGTTTGGTCATGCACTGGGTCTTGGTCATTCTACTGCGTCAGAGGATTTGATGGCACCAACAATCGACATGACTATACCATACATTTCCGAGTGTAATGTTGCTGCAATTGTTGATCTTTACAAC
>CAZLSK010000168.1:0-2722 GCA_964562075.1 uncultured Candidatus Nitrosotenuis sp. | reverse complement strand
GAAAATAACTCACCTAACAGAATACAGCGAATCTGCTTTTTTGTATCCTAATATGGGCTCTGTCAAGTCTTCGTCTGTTTTGAACGTATAATCCGACGATAACTTTACAGTATCTGCCAAACATATACCAAATCGTATATATACTAAATGGTATATACTTACTGCGTGACTAGGTTCTACGTAGGCAAGCCTGCACAGCCAAGGGATCTAATTGATAGAAAAAGCGAGTGCGATTATCTACTAGAACGACTAAGATCCAAGAAAATTAGCTACAACATTGCATTGCTTGGCTATAGAAGAATTGGTAAAACCTCAATAATACTAAAAACACAAAGCCAGCTAGACAAAGATCCGAACTTTGTAACCGTGTATTTTGATGTAAAGCATCACATGGCAGAGCCTAAGACTTTCCTAAACCGACTTGAAAAGGCCATCTTTGATGCATATATCACAAAATTAAGCACATCTGCCAAAATTGGTGCCAAAACCTCAAAATCTCTGGAAATATTTTCACGCATCAAGGATGCACTGACATCCAAAAAGATCAAAAGCGTTAGTGCCAGCATCAGTACGGATGGCGTAATCACACCATCAATAGAATTTGGTGAAAAACAGGTATCTGATTACAGCTCATTATTTCTATCCGTACTGCAGACTCCAACGGCATTTGCAGACAAAAGCGATCTGAAATTTATAATCATACTAGACGAGTTCCAGGATCTACATAAACTGGATAGGTATCCTGGATTGAAGGATATCTTTGGCCTGTTTCGAAGCATAACACAACAACGAGGAAACAACGTATCGTTTGTGATCAGTGGTTCGCGAGTACATATGCTAGAAAACATACTGGGAAGTGGCGAGTCATCCCTCTTTGTTCATTTTCAGATTCTAAAAATAGAAGAAATGGATGAAGAAAACTCGGTCAAGCTTTTCAATGCCTATCTTAAAGCAAGAAAGCTCAAACCAAACAATGTTGTGTCAAAGCAAGCATTTCAATTGGTTGGTGGCCAGCCGTTTTACTTAATGGCGCTAGCAGATAGATGGAGTCCTAAAACCAGCGTGGAAAACGAATACAAGCACAGCCTGACTGATTCTTTGGGGTCCCTGAAGCTTTATGCAGATTATCTGCTATCTGAAGACCTAAGTGAGGTCCAAAGCGGCCCAATATCAAAGACAATTCTTCAAGTTTTAGCCTCAGTGGGAGGATGCTCCATATCGGAGCTTGCAAGGGCAATAGACACACCTCTTACTAAGCTTCCAAGATATCTTAATCCGCTATCGGATGCAGATCTGATACTCAAAAAAGACGGAAAATACCAGATTCGAGATAAAATACTTCGAGATTATTTAAAATTCCAATTGGAATCACTAACATAATCATATACCATTTGGTATGTATACCGAGTCGTATATGCATTGAAACTCGTTCATCACATGTTCATCTACTTGGGATTATGGATTCAATTTTATATCCACACGTATTAAAATCATATACGTCATCTAACATTCTGTTTATGTATTGAGTTTGATCTGGATACAAATCTAAAATGAGTTCTTTTTCAAAAGTAATGATTTTTCCTTAGAGTCTTTACCGGTCAGAACCAAATGCACGTCAATTGGTTCACTATAAAAGCTGATTATACTTCCTTTCCAAATTACATAAGAACCTCTTTCAAAACAATCAATTACTTCTACTGCCACAAGTGAACTAATTTTCTCTTCATATGTCATTTCTCTCTTTGGAATTATTTTTCCAGTCTTAGCAAGTTCTTCTGTAGAAAAGCCAATCTTTTTCCCCCGAGTTTTGTATTTAAGGAAAAAAAGATTTTGACTTGAGAGGTCATGATTATCAAGTTTTAATTCATGATGTTTGAATTACTAGTCATCTTGGAAGTTGCCGGAGATCCAACTGACTTTATTCCTGTCTTTAATTGTCTTGACAAGAACGGTGCATTGTAAAAGAAAGTCCAAGAGACAATAAAGAATTTGAAAAATGATCATACTGTTGGCATACGAATCAAGCTCAGTCAGGTACCATCAATGTTCGAAAACATGATGTTAACGCTGTCTTCAAGGTTGACTTACCTGGAGCTTGGCGGCTCATCTATGGTATTTTGGTAATACATGATGAAAAGAAGGCACTTTTGATGGAATTATTTGATCACAACTCATACAACAAGAGGTTTGGTTACTAGTATGTTTATGCATGTACATATATGTATATATACTTGGAATGTGTAATGATACATGATGAAGCCAAAATCCATCACTGTCAGCCGTTCAAATCAATATGCAGATGACGAGATCTTTGAGAGCACACAAAAATACAACCCAACATTGAAGAATATCCTAAGAGTCGAACAAGCCTTTTCAAAATACAGAGAATTTGGCTCCAAGGCACAGCTGACTAAAAAACTAGACATTACCATGAGACCACCAGTCCTCAACATAATTCTGAAGTATTTGGAGAAATCAAACAAGATTCTAGTAGACAAGGACGGCTCCATAGTCTGGATTTATGCCAGTCCAAAGGCAAAGAAGAGCTGGGAAAAAGCAGTCAGATTATAGTTAATTTTCAGATTTTGATAAAGAACGATTAAAATTTACTGAAAGTTTATTTTAAAAAAATCAAAATTGTATTTAAAGGGCCCTCGAGGGGAGCCATATCCGTGGTTTCGGTCACTTTCACTATCGAAGGAGAACTTGTGTTAGATTTGTC
>CAZLSK010000167.1:0-2740 GCA_964562075.1 uncultured Candidatus Nitrosotenuis sp. | reverse complement strand
GGCGGTCTTGACTTTGAGTCCAGATTCAATCTCATCTATTCTTTCTACTGTATCATATATGATCTCACCACCAAAAACTGCATATTGGTTCTCCAGTGTTTTTGCCAAAATTGGACCGCTTGACATTATTGTGCCAGGATAGTTTTCCAGTTTTGGTATGAGATTCATCTGTCCTCCAAGATCTTTTGATATTACAAGGCACGGTACCTTTTGCCTTGCCACAAATATCCCTGCGGACAGACCTGCAGGTCCTGCTCCAACTATAATTACATCATATTGCTGAGCCAATTATTTCACTGAGATAAGCGATGTTAGGTTGTTGATGCCCTCAATGTTGTGCAGATCAACATCTATTGCATTTTTTATTTCCTGCATGTTTTCTGATTCCAATATGACTAAGACATCGTAAATTCCATAAACTGTTTTTACGGATTTTACCGTTGGTATTTTCTTTGCCTGATCAACTATGTTTTTTTGCTGTTTGTAATCGACATTTAACAAAACATAAGCCTCATTCATGTGATGAGTTTATGTGGTCGATTTAAAAAGTTTCAGTGATTTGTGCATAGTAAGTTTCTTTAACTTGCCAAAACATAATGTCGCCATGAAACTCACTGGTTTACTTGTTTGCGTCTGTATTTGGTTTACCACTATGCAGGCATTTGCAATAACAGATTATCTGACCGAAAACGACATTCAGTACTGCGAAGAAAACTATGAGCAATACAAGCTCATTGGCGACTATGAATTTCTAGAGCGTGAAAGGCACACGATTGAGGCACGCGTCTGCGTCCATCTCTACAACGACTCAGTCTGGAGCGATGCCAGCAAGTACCGTGCAGTCAAGCTGCTTGAGCGTGGCAATTATTACGTAAACGTGGAGATAGAGCAAAGCAAAGCAAATGCAGAATCAGGCACGATACCACAAAAAGAAAAACCGCTTACGGATCTCCAAAAAGCCATAAACCAGATCACCGCCCTTGAGAAAAAAGTGGCCTACCTTGAAAAAAAGATTGCACAAAAAGATGCGGTAATAATGGAGCAAGTCAAGGTTATCTTGGATCTTGCAAACAAGATAAAATCTGCAGTATTTGCTCAGATTCCGTGGTTTGACTTGAAGTTATGAGACGTTGGTAAAGACGTCAACTACCTTTTTTGCAATTCTTTCAATGTCAGCTGTCGGTTCTGCAGAGATTAACAAAACAAACTTACTTACCGGAAAGGGAAAGCTTATCAGAATAATTCTGTCGCGCCTTGCAGCCAAGTAGTTGATTGGCCCCAAGGTCTTGTCAAATTCCTTTCTTAGCGATACCCGTGATGCGAACTCCATGAATGCGTGAAGCCTGCTCTCGTTTTCTTCAAGCGGCATTAGACCTTCTTTGAATCCACCGGCAACAAGCTTGCCGTTTTCATCAATAATTCCCGCAAACCGGATTTCGTTTTCTTGTGTAAGTTTTTTGCATTTTGATTCAAAAAACTGAAATTCCATCGAGCTGGACAACGTGCATCCTACTTTGAGCCAACATAAAAAGTTGATGAGCTAAAAACGATTCTTCTGTTCTGCCTATCATAGTGAAATTTTTTGCAGATAATAAAGACCACGTTCTAATTAATAGATGAAAATCATATGCAGCTTGAGATACCAAATTGGAATCAATTATTTGTGATAATTTTCGCCTTACTTAATTAAAAAAACCCTGATCGTAAATTAGTACTCAAAAATGTTGCAACAAGTCAATAGATCATGGCGTATCAATAAACAGCTGCCGATCTTAAGCAGGAGATCCGGGCTACTGGAGGAGCTAAACAAATTTCGAGAAAGAAAGGTGCAAAAGCTAACACAAAGCAACGAATCGCCTGCAATGTGGATAAAAATTGACGACCGACAAGCAATTTTTGCCATAATTTCTTCATATGCAGACTCGCAGAAAAAACGAATTCTTGACGCCATCAAGGAAAAACCCTCAACCATACTTTGAAATAATAAAGCAAACAAGCCTTCCACAAACCACACTGTTTACAGAAAGATTAACGAGCTAATCGATGATAGGCTGATCATAAGCAGAGGCTTGTTTCTCAACAAGGACAACAAAAGAGTTAGTGTTTATTCAAATACTATCAAACGCATGAGAATTTATTTCGAAGAAAACGAGATTTTGATGTTCGTGGTTCCAGAAAATGGTGCAGAATTAAATCAAACCAATTAGAGAGTCAACCAAATTTCCAAATCATGAAAATTGTAAGTTATCATTTTAAATATTAAACACAAAATATTCTTAATGAAAATACTTGTAGTGGAAAATGACAAACAGCTCGCCGATACGTTTAAGGAGTTTTTTGAGTTTTATGGACACCATTGTGAGATTGCCACTAACAGAAATGCAGCAATTATGTTACTTTCCGCAAAAAAATTTAACACCATAGTTGCCGATTTACCATTATCGGATTTTGATTGCCGAAGTTTTGTTTTCAACATACTGGCAAACTATCCAGACAAGAAAGTCAAGGTGTTTGTTATATCAAACATGATCTAACAAGTGATGACGAAAAAATCTTAAAAGATCTTACAAATGCAACGGTTTTTAGAAGACGCTCGTCACTTGAATTGTTATTAGAGAAGATCAGTTAAAATTTTCAAATGCATGTCGTGTTTAGTTTACACTAGGTAAAAATTTAAAATTAAAAATCATCGCGCATAGTCTCTATGTAATGTGGCTAACCAGTGCTTTGGTCTATTAGT
>CAZLSK010000166.1:0-2749 GCA_964562075.1 uncultured Candidatus Nitrosotenuis sp. | reverse complement strand
CCGTCATTTGATACATAACCATTTTTTGTACTAATGAAGATCTGGTTTCGCTCTATTTTTCCTTCCGAAATGAGTTGTGATACTGCTTTACCAACTGAGCGTTCTGCCTTTTGGGCGCGATAGTTGATGGCAGTGTCTATGACGTTGATTCCACCAAGGACAGATTTTTTGACCGCATCTATTACGAGAAGATCCGTTTGGTCATCTGGATTCCCAAGGTACGTGCCAACTCCAACATTAGACAGCATAAGTTCTTGAATTGTTTTGTAGTTGTCAGGGATTCTGCCGAATTTTTCTGCAAACTTTTTTGTTCCCTCAGGCGTGGCAAATCCTGCAAGCATGCAGCTGAATCCAAAATTTACCGATTTAACTGTAATTGTTTGACATGATACCTATCAAAAAACCAACGACAAAAAGCGCACCCGTTATCCTGCTAAAGACAAGTGTCGTCTTCATCACAGACACAAATCGCTCGGCATCCTCAATTGTTTTTTTAATTTTTGTTCCAGCGCTAACAAGCAACGGCATTGTTGCAAATACAATTAGACAAAAGACCGGAAAGACCCCAAGAAAAACTCCGCCAATTACCAGTAAGTAGCCTACTGCCGGAAATGCCCAAAAGAGACCAGAGGCTTTGCTTTTTCCAAGAACTATGACCAGCGTCCTTCTTCCCTTTTCCTTGTCTGCATCATAGTCGGGAAAAGAGGTAATGTACAAGACAAATGATGAGAGTGTGCCTGCTACAACTCCTGCAAGAATGTTTGCAAGCTCGATACTTTGAGTTTGGATAAACATGGTTCCAAGTACAATCATTGTTCCTTTGATGCCCACAAAGATCTCACCCAAACCAGAATCGACGATTTTTGTTGAATAAAAATAGATTGATACAACTGCAAATCCAAGTATTACCGCAATAACCCACCCATACAGTGTGATAAAGTAGATTCCTGCAAGTGAACCAAGAATTAAAAATGTAATTCCTGCCCTGTACACACTGGATGGGTTGAGAAGACCTTCTGGCAGGACTCCGGTTCCGCCACTAAATTTGGTTCGCTTTGTGGCAGTGTCTATTCCTCTTTTGTAGTCCCAAAAATCATTTAGCAGATCAACGCTTGCATGCAGTGCGATGACTCCTGCCATCGTAATTGCTGCATGAATTGCATCAAGCCTTTGAGTTTGCCAGTATGATAATGCAAGACCAAGTGATACGGCGATGACTGATGCTAAAAGAAATTTTACTCGAATTACTCTAAACCAAACAGCCAGACTCATACGAGGGATTCATCGCTTACGCTAATTGGCTTGCGCCCCATAAAGCCGACGTCTTTTTCATGCCAGAACTTGATCTCTTTTTCACCTTCCTTCCAGCAAAGCCACACCTCTTCATCAAATCGCTTTGATGGGAAATCCAAAAGGCCTTCTTCTAGACTTTTTAGGACGACTCCTGTGTTTTCAAGCTCTTCTACGGCTTGGTAAAACTTTGTTACTGCGGAATTGAGCTGCTGTTTTATTGCGACATAATTTTCAAGATTAAAGGTAGCAGACATCTGCATGTTAAGCTGCACCTCTAGTTTTTGTACCTCCTGCTTTTGTTTTTGCAAGTTTTTGTATTTTTCAATTACTTTTGGTAGTGCCTCGTTTGCAGTAGTTACAGTAAAGTATGAAGGCATTGTTTGACTATCAAATGAGCGCCATTAAAAGTATTTTTGTCGTTTTCTGCAAATTTATTACCAGTCGGTGTGAAGCAAAAACATGAGTGAAGACGAACAGCTTGAGCAATTAATAGTTCAGACCCTTGATGGCGCCCTGCAAACAATTCCAGCATACATGCAGGAAATCGAGCAAAACAAAGCTGAGCTTAAAGTGGAAAACCCAAAAGAATTCGTATATGGCATAATTATGGGAATGGCACTAGGCATGGCAAGCACGGCTATTGCGGCACTAAGGCAGGGAATGCCTTCTGAGCAAGACCAGCAAAAAGTCAGGGATTTGGTTTACTCTAAAATTCCACAAATCAGGGAGCGGATCTTCAGCTGAGGTTTACAGAAAAGGAAAAAAAGTTTCTCGAATCACGAGAAGAGGCAAGATTTGCTACGGCAAACAAGACCATGCCTCATGTAAAACCTGTATCATTTATTTTCTCAGATGATGTGTTTTACATTGCCACTGATTATTCTACAAGGACGTACAAAAATGTAAAAAAGAATCCACGGGCTGCAATTACAGTTGATATCTACAAGCCGGGAGCTCACAAGGCAGTTTTAGCACAAGGCAAAATAGAGATCATCGAAAGCGGTCCGGAATTCAAAAAGATTTACGCGAAATTTTATGACAAGTTTGAGTGGGTGCGACATGATCCTTGGAAGGAAAAAGAGGCACCATTTTTGAGGCTTGTTTCGATCAAAAAGACATCTTGGGGTTTGGCATAAAATTTTTTTGTACCATCTGTTTTTGAGAAAATCATGGCAAATAAGATAAAGTGCGCGCACATACTTGTCGAAAAACAAAGTCAGGCGCTTGCAGTTCTTGAGAGGTTAAAGAAGGGAGAAAAGTTTGCCGAGCTTGCAAAACAGCTTTCCTTGGACACAAGTAGTGGCAAGCGTGGAGGCGACCTTGGCTATTTTGGTCGCGGAAGAATGGTAAAACTTTTTGAGGTTGCTGCGTTCAATCTTTCGGTTGGTCAGATATCAGAACCAATAAAGACTGAATATGGATATCACATAATCAAAAGACTAGCCTAAAAAATTCT
>CAZLSK010000165.1:0-2769 GCA_964562075.1 uncultured Candidatus Nitrosotenuis sp. | reverse complement strand
CTATTGTCATGGACAATGACGTAAAAGAGAAAATGAAAAAAGTTTTACAAATGATTCAGGATGGAACGTTTAACGAGGAATGGATATCTGATTACCAAAAGAACGGAAAGAATGCATTTGAGAAATACATGAAACAGTTAGAGTCTCATCAAATAGAACAAGTGGGTCGCAAAATGAGACAGATGATGTGGCCGGATTCTAAAGAATAATTCAAGAATCAGATCTTAACTTGTCAGTGTGGCTTTTGTCTTTTTTCATGGTTTTGTCGAGTTTTTTTCTAAGAACGGTCTTGTAGTTTTCTTCACATTGCCAAGAACAAAACTCTCTGGCATTTCCCTCGAACTCTTTTTCACACGTTTTGCATTTTTTGAACATTGTATGAGGTTCATACATGTTGATTAAAAATAAAGATAGTGATTATCAATTTTGATTATTAGGTGTATTTCCATTTTTGGCAGAGCTAAATCTTTCTTAGTTTTGCAACGCCTGTTGTTATGTGATCGATTATGGTAGCAAGTGGTGTTCCAGGGCCAAATACGCCAGAGACTCCGGCCTTTTCCAGCCCTGCCTTGTCTTCGTTGGGTATTACGCCCCCACCTACTACGAGGACATCATCAAGCTCTTTTTTTTGCAACTCTTTTACTACGCGAGGAAAGAGTGTGTTGTGGGCACCATTGAGGAGGCTCAATGCAACGGCATCGACATCTTCGTCTTCGGCTATTTGCGCGACGCGCTCAGGCGTGGCAAAAAGTCCAGAATAAATTACCTCCATTCCTGCATCCCTAAAAGCCCGACACAAAACAAGAGCTCCTCTATCGTGGCCATCAAGACCGAGCTTGGCAACAAGTATTTTGATTCGCCTTGAGGCAAGCTTTTGTTTCATTCGGTTTTGTATTTGCAAAGATGTATTTTTACTTAACCCTTGTCGCTTTCTGAAAATGCCTTTAGCCTATCAAGCTCGTAAAGAATCTGGTCGCGCATTCTCTCAAGCTCCAAAATCCGCTCCTTTAGGGAATAAAGTGCAAGACGCTCGTGTGGAAATAATGATTTCGAAAAAGCCGTCTCTGATTTTCGTTCTTTTGTGACCCATTTATCAAGACCATCCTTACTCATGTTTGCAGGATTTCAAATGAGCGATAAAACCGATCTTGTGCGTTTGCAGCTAATCATCAGTCAAAGAAAAACAATCTGCTAAATGTACATAAAGGCATTAAAATTAACCCAAATCGTGCAATTCATTCCGATAAACTACGAGCTTACATTTGAACCACACTTTAACAGCTTTACGTTTTCCGGAAACGAGGTAATTGACATCAAGGTTTCAAAATCAACCAACGTAATCAGGCTGCACGCAGCCGAACTCAAAATAAGAAACTGCTACATCGTATATGATGATCAAAAAATCAGGGCGAAGACTAGACTGGATAAAAAAAACGAAACCCTTGAAATCAAATCACCAAAAAAGATCAAAGGCGGAGCAAAAATTCTCATTGACTTTATCGGCACTCTAAATGACAGGCTGGTTGGGTTCTACCGCAGCCAGTACAAGGATCAAAAAGGCAAAACCAAATATCTTGCCACGACTCAGTTTGAAGCAGCAGACGCACGAAGGGCCTTTCCGTGCTTGGATGAGCCTGCGGCCAAGGCAACCTTTGAGATCTCACTAATCACAGAAAAGGGCCACACAGCAATATCAAACACAAACGTCATATCGAAGAGAAAATACGGCAACAAGGTTCTCTACAAATTTGCCAAAACACCAATCATGTCCACTTATCTTGTCTATCTTGGAGTGGGTGAGTTTGAGTTTCTTTCTGGCAAGCTAGGCAAAACGACAATACGTATTGTCACCACAAAGGGCAACAGCAAAAAAGGCAGATTCGCACTGGATTTGTGCAAAAAACTAATCAGGTCGTATGAAAATTATTTTGGAATCAAATACCCACTTCCCAAACTCGACCTGATTGCGGTGCCTGACTTTGCGTCTGGTGCCATGGAAAACTGGGGTGCAATCACATTCCGAGAAACGATTCTACTCTATGACAGAAAAAGATCCTCAACACAGACAAAACAATACATCGCCGAAGTAGTCTCACACGAGCTTGCGCACCAATGGTTCGGAAACCTTGTTACAATGAAGTGGTGGAACGACCTGTGGCTCAATGAGAGCTTTGCGACATTTATGGCAACCAAGTTTGTCGACAAATTCTACCACGAATGGAAGCTATGGGATCAGTTCTTAGAAGATACCATGAATACCGCCATGGGGCTTGATGCATTGCGTACCTCACACCCAATCGACGTTAAGGTAAAGAGTCCATCAGAAATAAGGGAGATCTTTGATGCCATCTCATATGACAAGGGTGGATGTGTTTTGCGAATGCTTGAAGGTTTTGTTACGGAAAAAACATTCCGTGCTGGTCTGCGAACATACCTAAAAAAATTCTCATACAAAAACGCAAAAGGTGATGACCTCTGGAACGAGATAGGCAGGACCTCAAGGATGCCTGTTCGAGCCCTGGTGAATTCATGGCTAAAGCAGGTCGGCTTCCCACTAGTTAATGCCGAAAAACTAGATTCCAAACTGGTCTTACAGCAAAAACGCTTCGTCTTTGAAAGAAAAGGAAAAGAAGAAGGAATCTGGCATATTCCACTTGCGATAAACCAGGATCACAAGACCACAAACAAAATTGTTACAAAGACACACGATTCTATTTCAATAAAGGATTCTCCACTTGTGATAAATCCCGGCAGAACAGGATTTTATCG
>CAZLSK010000164.1:0-2823 GCA_964562075.1 uncultured Candidatus Nitrosotenuis sp. | reverse complement strand
CATGTTTAGCAGAGTGGATTTTCCAACGCTTGGCAGACCTATGAAAACAACTGTAGCATCACCAGTTCGTCTGATGTCAAAGCCATCAGAACTTACTCCAGATTTTTTTGTTTGAATCTTTTCTTGCTCCCGACGAAGCTTTGCAATCTTTGCCTTGAGTAATCCTATATGGTGTTCAGTTGCTTTGTTGATCTGTGTCCTGTGGATTTCATCTTGGATTGCCTTTATCTTTTCGGGGATTCCCATATTTCATTAGACAAGCTTGAGCTTCTCAATAAAATCCTATGTGGTTGATTATTATCTGGGTGCACAAAAGTGATTATGTGAAAAGAAAAACATTTGCAGTCGATATCGATGGTACCATAACAGAAAACGGGGGAGGCAGAATACATCTTGATGCACTAAATGCACTGCGTCACATGAGAAGGTTAGGACATAATGTCATTTTTGTCTCTGGTAGGTCCTCTGTTGAAGGGTACCTTCTTGCCATGTACGGCGGGCTCAACACGATTGCTGTTGGTGAAAACGGTGGATGCATAACGCATGGTGCAAATGAGCATATCCTGCTTGGGGACAAGACAAAATGTGTCGAGGCATTTTCACTGATACGCTCAAAACTAAGTAATGTTGTTGAAAAACCGGTGTTTCCGCGAATGACGGAGGTCGTGCTTCAAAGAACATTTGATATTAATGACGCAAAAAAAATAGTGCAAAACAACAATCTTGATGTTATCTTATCGGACAGCCAGTACGCAATTCACATAAACTCTTCTGGGATAAACAAAGCTACTGGATTCAATGAGATAATGAGGCGACTTGGCATTGCTTCCGAAGATGTCATCAGTATTGGGGACAGTGAGACCGATCTGCCAATGTTCAAAATTGCAAAATTTAGCATTGCAGTTGGCAATGCATCAGATGAGGTAAAATCACAGGCAACTCTGGCCGTTTCCGCACAGGCGGGTGACGGTGTAATAGAGGCGCTAAACAAGATCGCACCGGTTCTTTCGGAGTTGTAATAATTGAGCCTTAGAACTTTACTTGACGAGATAAGGACAAACCTTACAACAATAACAAAAGAGCTTGGCCTTCCTCAAATCGATTATGTCTTAGAACCATCAAAGGAGGGATTTGGCGATGCCACGTGCAATATTGCGTTTTTGGCATCAAAGCACCTAAAAACAAAACCATATGAGATTGCAAAATCGATTGCAGAAAAATACGAGCAATACCTTGGTGGGCTTGTTTCAAAAATAGAAGCACATCAATCCGGTTATCTGAATTTTTACGCAAATGATGCACAGCTTTGTAAAATAATAATTCTTGCTACACAAAAAAACGACTATGGGTCAGTCGATGTCGGCAAGGGTTCGCGTCTTGTAGTTGAGCACACAAGTGTAAACCCAAACAAAGCACTCCACATAGGCCATGTAAGAAACGTCATAATTGGAGATAGCATTGCAAAAATACTCTCAGCGGCAAACTACGATATACGAGTACTAAACTACGTCGATGACTCTGGGCTTCAGGTGGCAGACATTGTGGTTGGCTTTAGGCACCTTGGCTTTTCCGAGGCGCCTCCAGAGGGCCAAAAATTTGATCAGTATTGCGGTGACGTCATATATGTCAAAACCACCGAAAGGTACACAGTTGACAAAAACCTAGAACAAATTCGAAACGATATCCTAAAGGAACTTGAAGACGGAACATCCGATACCGCCAAGTTTGCAAAGAAAATAACGGCCAAGGTCTTGGCTGACCAGCTAAAAACATGCTGGAGGATTAGCGCGTATTATGACTGTCTTAATTTCGAGTCAGAGATCGTCCGCTCAAAACTCTGGCCACTCATATTTGAGAAACTAAAGGAGATGGGACTGATAAAATTCGAAGAGGAAGGAAAGAACAAGGGCTGTTGGGTAATTCCATCGGATGGTGAAGAGGATAAGGTGCTCATCAGAAGCAATGGGACAGCGACATACATTGCAAAAGACATTCCATACGCAGCATGGAAGCTCGGACTGGTAGATGATCCGTTTTATTACAAAAAATATGCCGTGCAAGAAAACGGGCAAATACTTTGGCAAACAACCCTTGAGCAAAACAAAGAACAAAAACAAGACTTTACCGCAGACAAAGTAATTACCGTCATTGACTCAAGACAAGCAAGACTCCAAAACATCATAACAAAGCTCATCTCAAAGTTTGACTCTTCCAAGTCCTACCTGCACCTCAGCTATGAGTCGGTAACACTGAGTTCAGATACTGCCAAGGCGCTTGGAATGGATACAAAAGGAAAGAGTGCACAAATGTCTGGCAGAAAAGGACTCTATGTTAACGCTGATTCAGTGCTTGACATACTTGAGAAAAAAACACTGGAGGAGACAAAGAAACGAAATCCTGACCTCTTGTCTGAGCAACTAAAAAAAATTGCAGAAAATGTGGCCGTTGCAACACTTCGTTACGAAATGATAAAGCAGGATCTTGACAAAATAATTACCTTTGATCATATCAAGTCGCTTAGTCTAGAAGGCGATACGGCATCATATATCCAATATGCGTATGCCAGAGCAATGAGGATCATAGAAAAATCAAAGACAAATCCAAATTTTGATGCCAACTACGAGCTGCTTTCAACTCCCTACGAAACAAGTCTGGTAAAAGCAATCGGCAAGCTAGACCTGAATGTCCAAGACGCTGCAAACAACCTTTCACCAAAGGTAATGGCAAAATATTGCTATTCCTTGGCCGTCACATTTAGCGCGTTTTATGAACACGTTCGAGTCATAGATGTTGGGGATGCGGCTCTGCTTAATGCGAGGCTGT
>CAZLSK010000163.1:0-2844 GCA_964562075.1 uncultured Candidatus Nitrosotenuis sp. | reverse complement strand
GTAATCGGGCATCCCAAACAAAGTTGCTGACGTTCCGTATCCTGTCTGAAACATTGCCTCAAAGCCGACCTTTTGTGCAATCTTTGCACCAATTGCATCGTATACTCCAGGGATGACCAGGGGCCTTGAAGGATCGTTGATAAGCTTTCTGAGTGTCTTCAACAGAAAGCATGCTGTACCTAATTATTTATGATTTCTTTCCAAACTATCAGTAGTTACTAGATCTACCCATGTATCGATCCATAGCCTACATAGGATTTAATTATCTCCATCCTTGACCTCAATCCAATGACAAAGGTATTACTTCAGTTACTAATTGTAGCAGGAATACTGTCTTCGGTCTCTATGTTTACAAATGCGTACTCTGAGATTTGTGAAACACCATGTGAAGCACCAACAATAGGTGCCTTAGATAAT
Organism: uncultured Candidatus Nitrosotenuis sp.; assembly: GCA_964562075.1. GTDB lineage: Archaea > Thermoproteota > Nitrososphaeria > Nitrososphaerales > Nitrosopumilaceae > Nitrosotenuis. The sequence continues at coordinate 2,427 of CAZLSK010000163.1, read as the reverse complement.
GGACAACAAATAGTAGAAAATGGTCTTATCATTAACGGTAGGGCATTCGATGTAGAGGGGCTTAAACAGACGATTCCAGTCAACACCCTGAACACAGGTGACACAGCGAGGATAAAGCTGATGGTTTATGAAAACGAAGGAGTTGATAGCCTAAGACATGCCTCTATTACCATCTCAGATTATAGGGATGACAAAAATAGGAACGATCTGGCTAGCATTTCCTTTAACCAAGACTTTACTGGAATGCAAACGGTAGATGTCGTGGATCCTGATGGATTCATAAAAGACGCCACTGCCAAGGCCACCCAACTTGATTCATTCAGAACAGAGATTTTGTTTTCCTTTAAGACAATGAAACCATTTGATACATCAGATCTTGTAGTTCAACTGTGGGACGATGAGCCAAGCTTGAGAACAAACGTCTTCTTTGACGCTGTCAGGGGTACAGGTGAAGAAATGAGCGACTTTGTGCCTGGACCAACAAGCCAAGTGCTTCCTCCACTCAAACAAGTTGCAGAAGGTGTTGCACCAGAAGACGTAGAATGCAGGGCTGGATTAGAGCTGGTAATTCGCACAACAGGTGCGCCGGCATGTGTATATCCATTCACTGCAGAAATACTGCGAAGCTGGGGAATGGTTGCCTAAAAGGGCGACTCTAACCAATACTCTTTTTTTAATTCTAAAATTACTCGATTTTGATCTCTTTGCCGTGCTTGGAATCTTGTTCATCTAACTTTTGAAGCTCAGACTGGAGAAACTTGCGGTATTTTTGCATCTCATCTTTTGTCATCTTGGCTACGTTTGAGCTGAGTAGTGTGCCCATCATGTTCATTCTCTCTATGATGTCCATTACCACGAATCTGCCAACATTTTTGACCTTCATTAGTACCTCAAGCTGATTTTTTATTATCTTGTTAATTGCCTCCAAATCATCAGCAGTTGCACGTCCCTTCTTTGTTATTTGGTACTTGCCGTCCTTTGTCTCCTCAATCAATCCTTCATCTAAGAGTCTTCCAAGTAGTGGATAGATGAGACCAGGTGATGGCTTCCATTTTCCCTCACTTTGCTCTATTGCTGCATCGATGATCTCTTTGCCTGTGTGAGGCTTTGTTGCTAAAAGCTCCAAGATGTAGTATCTGGAAAAACCTCGCGGAATTGAGCTGCCGACCCGTTGAAACCATTCGCTTACCATCACTAGCGATATCACTAGTGATAATATAAGGATTGCTAAGACCAACTCGCGTTTTGTTTTTTACATACATTTTTATCAGATTTTTAGAGGGTGATGATTAGCAAATGGTTGATTCTATTGAGCATGATCTGATTATAGCTGGTTCTGGTCTTGCAGGTCTGCGTGCAGCAATTGAAGCTGCCAAGACAAGTCAATCACTCAAGATTGCAGTGATATCAAAGGTTCAGGTAATGCGTTCTCACTCTGTTTCTGCCGAGGGGGGAACAGCTGCAGTACTCTTTGAAGAAGAAGGTGACAACATCGAGTCTCACATCTACGACACAGTAAAGGGTAGTGACTTTTTGGCAGACCAGGATGTTGCAGAGCGACTCTGCAAAGAAATGCCTGCTGAGATCTATCAGCTTGAAAAGTGGGGCATGCCGTGGTCCAGAAGAAAGGATGGCAGAGTTGACCAAAGAAACTTTGGCGGATATAGCTTTCCACGTGCTACATATGCATCCGACAAGGTCGGCTTTTTTGAGATGCAGACATTGTATGATACATGTCAGAAATTCGACAACATTGAGTTTCTCAACGAATGGTTTGTCACAAGCATAATCCATGATGGCCAGCAGTTTGTTGGAGTTACTGCAATTGAGCTCTCAAGTGGGACATTTTACGTAATAAAAGCAAAATCACTAATCATTGCAACTGGCGGCGCAGGGAGACTCTACAGCTTTGCAACATATGCGCTCTCGTCAACACCTGATGGTCTTGATATGGCATTTCGTGCCGGACTTGCGTTAAAGGACATGGAATTTGTCCAGTTTCATCCAACTGGAATTTTACCGTCTGGTATTCTCATCACCGAAGGAGCTAGAGGAGAAGGCGGATATCTATTAAACAAGGATGGCGAGCGATTCATGAAAAACTATGCCCCGGGCAAGATGGAGCTGGCACCACGAGACATTGTGTCGAGGGCGATGATGTCCGAGATGCGTGAAGGGCGTGGCTTTAAGCACGAAACGGGCGTTGATTGCTTGAAGCTTGATCTTAGGCACGTGGGGGATGCTAGAATTCGAGAAAAACTTGGCGCAATCCGAGAAATCAGCATCAAGTTCTCAGGAATCGACCCATCTCAAGAACCGCTTGATGTGAGGCCGGTTTGTCACTATATGATGGGTGGAATACACACAAACATCGATGGTGCAACCGAGCTCAAAGGAGTCTGGGCCGCAGGCGAGGCAGCATGCAAC
>CAZLSK010000162.1:0-2948 GCA_964562075.1 uncultured Candidatus Nitrosotenuis sp. | reverse complement strand
TGTTGGTATTGTGTTGTCTACAATATGGTCAAATTCTGATGGTTTCTAGGAAGCCAAGTTTTGCGAATTTTCTAATTCATAGAGAAAGGGTCAGAGTTTAGTGTGTAATCACGAATCATACAGCCACCGTCTCATCATACCCCTTAACTCATAAGCTTCAAGATGGTTTTTGTTTTATTTCTAATTTCTTCTGTCACCGGAACAACCACAAGACCTTCGTTTGGCTGTCCATACAGGACGACTGCGTTTTGTGGGGCGTAAATGCACGCCGGTATGACAAGTAGGTCCTCTTCGCCATTCACGACGATTTGAATTGGCGGTTTTAGTCCCACTGCCTTTCTTATCGTGTCGATGCTTTGCTGTGTTATTTCGCCTGCAGGGTTGTCGCAGAAAAGCTTCTTTGTCGATGGACTCTGAGGCGGTTTTCGCTTTACCCTTTTTTCTACACCGTCAACAATCTGCAGCGATGGGATGAGACTATGGTAAAGCATCTTTTCGGTCGTTGCATCTCCAACCGTGATGATGTATGTTCCTGCCGACAGAAAACGCAGGATGTTTGCCTTTGTTGCATCCTTTTCCTTTAGTAAAACGCCAATTGGTGACTTGAGTGCCTGCCGTAATTTGTCTGGGAGTTTCAATGCTATGCTTGTGTCGTAGCCTGCATCTCCTCTTTTAGCTTTGCGGCCAGGATGCTGCATTGCGCAGCCACGTTTTTTGCTGCTGCGCGTATTGCCTCAGCTGAAGAAGAGTTTGGATGGGTCATCATGACAGGCTTGCCCTTGTCAGATCCTTCCATGATTCCAGAGTTTAATGGAATCTCACCAATAAATGGAATCCCGTACTTTTCGCTGATTCTTTTTGCCCCACCTTCTCCAAAGATGTAATGCTTGCTGTTGCAGTCAGGGCAGATAAAGTAACTCATGTTCTCAATCACACCAATTAGGGGCACGTTTAGCTTGTTGAACATTCCAATCGCCTTTACTGCAACGTTACTAGCTACCTCCTGTGGGGTGGTGACCACCAGAATGCCAGTAATTGGAATCGTTTGTGCAAGTGTCAGAGGTATGTCGCCTGTTCCGGGCGGAAGATCAACAATCAGATAGTCAAGGTTTGACCAGTTTGTATCAACAAGAAATTGTTTTAGTATGCCAGAAATTATTGGCCCACGGTAAATGGCTGCTTGGTGCTCTTGTTCTGCAAAAAACCCAAACGAGACAACTTTGATGCCGTTAATCTCTGCTGGCTGGAGCTTGTTGTTGTCTACTTCCAGAAATGCCTTTTGCAGTCCAAGCATCAGTGGAATGCTTGGTCCATAAATGTCTGCATCAAGAAGCACTACCTTTGCGCCAGTTTGTGCGAGTGCGAGTGCCAAATTTAGTGATACGGTTGACTTGCCTACGCCGCCTTTTCCGCTAGCAACACCAATTATGTTTTTGACCGTTGCCATTGCCTCGTCGGCATCAAGGGCGCGTCCCTCCATGACCTTGGCAGTCACATTGAGATCAAAGTTTTTGATTCCATCTATCTCGGCTACGGCGCGCCTTACGTCTTGCTCTATTTGGTCATTAAAAGGGCAGGCAGGCGTGGTAAGCTCGAGTGTGAATTTGAGATTCCCATCGTTTAATTCCAAATCCTTAATCATCCCCATTGAGACAATGTCCTTTTTGAGGTCAGGATCAACTACGGTTGCAAGCTTTGAGAGTACGGCATCTACTCCAACCATGCCAAAAAAATTGCATTAACATTATTTATAGATAGGTCGATTTTCAAAACGGCGAAATTTTTTTAAGAATAATTTCAGATTAGGGGCACCTAAGCAGAAATTCTTTTTGCGACTTTGCAAACCAAGCATGCCAGAAATTGACATTTTTGATTGCAGATCAGCAAAAATGTAGGCAGTTTTGCCCCAAAGATTCATAAATTCTACTCATGGAGTGTTGCACAGTTGTTTTCTATATCCACACTTGAGGACGTAGTGCGAATTCCGCCAAGTATGTTTGGCACCTCGCTAAAAAAAGCAGCAGTAGCCATCCTCAAGGAAAAGTATGAGTCCATGATAAATGCAGAGCTTGGCTACATCATAATGATTTTAGAGGCCAAAGTCGACGAGATGGGAAAGATGATTGCAGGAGACGGCGGCACATATCACCGTGTCGAGTTTGAGGCACTCACCTTTACACCAAAACTTCAGGAGATTGTTTTGGGTGAGATCGTAGACATTACCGACTTTGGTGCATTTGTAAGGATTGGGCCAACAGATGCACTATTGCACCTCTCCCAGGTAATGGACGATTATCTGCAATCCGATGTGAAATCCGGAATGATAATTGCAAAGCAGAGTAGCAGGACATTGAAGGTAGGCTCTACAATTCGCGCAAGAATTACCGCAGTATCACTTGGCAAAGCCGCAACCATGGGAAAAATCGGAATTACGTGCAGGCAGCCGTTTTTGGGTGCCGAGGATTGGATTGCCGAAGAGATCAAAAAGTCTGGCAAAGAAGATTCTGGTGAAAAAGGCGAGCCTTCAAAAAAAAAGCTAGTTGAGGCAAAGTAAATGGTAAAAGAAATGGCTTGCAGGAAATGCAAGTTTGTTTTTGTTGGGAAGGTCTGTCCACTTTGTAAATCCTCTGATCTGACGCCGGACTGGACTGGAGTCGTGCTTGTAGCAGACCCAGAAAACTCGGCCATTGCCAAGACCCTTGGCATAACGCAAAAAGGCAAGTACGCCCTGCGAATAGCCTAGGCGTCGCACACTTGCTTTAAAATATTCTGTTTAACAGCCACCTAGAAATCATCCATAAAACTACACAAGACAGACGTGTTGTCCTGTAGCAGTTGTAGGCAATCACCCTTAACAACAGTTCTTTTTCCTTCATGATATCATGGTGTGAGCGTATCTCAGATCCGAACATCCTCTTTATTACGGAAAATACCGTCTCGCATATGCT
>CAZLSK010000161.1:0-2953 GCA_964562075.1 uncultured Candidatus Nitrosotenuis sp. | reverse complement strand
AAAAGAAACTATAATGTCTCTGCTGGCCAAAACATCTTCTCGGAGGATTCCAAAAAGTTTTGGTTTGAGGTATTCATCTATGGCGGCAAAAAAGAAACAGGTCTTGACGCAATAGAGTGGGCAAAAAAGGTTCAAGAGCTTGGAGCAGGAGAGATCCTTCTCACAAGCATAGACAGGGATGGAACAAAAGATGGGTATGACCTGATTTTAACCAAGGCAATCGTTGATGGTATAAGGATTCCTGTAATTGCCTCGGGAGGTTGTGGGAAGCCAAGTCATATGCTTGAAGTCTTTAAGGAAACCGATGTAGACGCAGCCTTGGCCGCATCCATATTTCACTATGAGACCCATTCGGTAGAGAGGGTAAAGGAGTACCTCAAAGTAAACGACATTGAAGTAAGATTATAAGGAAAAATTTGTGGTTGAAACTATGAAAAAAACAATTGACGAGCTTGACTTTGCAAAGGGGGATGGATTAGTTCCTGTTATTGTGCAAGATGTAAACACAAAAGAGGTGCTTACACTTGCTTATGCAAACAAAGAATCCATTTTGTTGACAAAAAAAACTGGAAACTCGTGGTTTTGGAGTAGATCAAGAAACAAGCTTTGGATGAAAGGTGAGGAATCTGGCAATACACAAAAGGTCAGAGAAATCCTAGTTGATTGTGATTCGGATGCTGTGATTTATCTGGTAGACCCAGCAGGCCCAGCATGTCACACTGGTGAACGAGTTTGTTTTCACAACAAACTAGATTAGCAAACTCTTTGAAATAAAGTTTCTTCTCCAGTTAATGTCTCGTTTAGAAGCTCAAATGTTATCGGTTTATAATTAGTGCCCCTAAATGTGACTGTCCATTCTCCCACCAAATCATCAATACTACAAATTTTTCTTACCTTTGATATGGATGGTTTGAAATACTGATTAAAAGTGGTTTTATCAGTGCCGTCAAATGGAATCGATAGGTATTTGGTAGTGCCGTTTGGCAAAATAAAATCCATACTACCAACATCATTTTGTCTTAAACCCTCTGTTATAACGAAGATATTTTCACCAAGTTTGTACTGATGTTTGTTTATAGCAAAAGGGCCAGACCTATTCCATCCTTCAAACTCGTCTTTCTGTTGTGGTTTTGCGACATCAATTGGACCTACATAAATGATAGCTATCACCAATGCCGCAATTACCGCTGCCGCAATAGAAATGCCAATTATTTTTGCCTTCAACGTTTTTGATTACATTACAAAAAAGATAAAAAACGTTGTGGAGAACTCGTATACATGCCAAGTTAGGCATAGTTAACTATTATTAAATTTTTAGCCTCAAAAATTAAGTAATACTAAACTTGATATTAGGACATTTTAACTATAGTATAGTAAACGATTTTTCATGACAAAAACATCACTGCAGTGCAGAGACTGCAAAAAAGAGTATGATTCTACTTTTAGGTACGTTTGCGACGAGTGTTTTGGTCCCCTTGATGTCAAGTACCAGTTCCCGACTATTTCAAAAAACATCTTTACAAGCCGTGAGCCCACCTACTGGAGATATTTTGAATTACTACCAATCCAGAACAAGACAAACATTGTAAGTATAGATGCTGGTATGACGCCGCTAGTAAAAGCAGAAAAGCTTGGCAAAAAGCTAGGACTGAACAACCTCTACATAAAGAATGATTCTGTAAATCCAACATTTTCATTCAAAGATAGACCTGCAGGTGTAGCAGTCTCAAAGGCAAAAGAATTTGGTCTCTCGGCTGTGGGATGTGCGTCTACTGGTAACTTAGCATCTGCCACCGCAGCTCATGCTGCAAAGGGAGGATTCCCGTGTTACGTGTTTGCGCCAAGTGACATAGAGCATGCAAAGATAGCACAGGCACTTGCATACGGCTCTAAATTCATTGCGGTGGATGGTACATATGATGACGCAAATCGAATCGCAGCCCAAATTGGCGACAGCAAAGGAATCGGCATCGTTAACATTAACATGAGATCATACTATGTTGAAGGATCAAAAACATTGGCATACGAAGTTGCCGAACAGCTTGGCTGGCAGGTACCAGATCAACTTATAATTCCTGTAGGAAGCGGAGCAATGCTAAATGCAATTTGCAAAGGTTTTGAGGAACTTCAGAGCGTTTCATTGTTAAATGAAATATCTGGAATTCATGTTCATGCTGCACAACCACATGGCTGCGCTCCAATAGTTGACGCATTCAAAAAGAATTCAAATGAAGTAATTCCTGTTGAAAACCCTGACACAATAGCAAAAAGCCTTGCAATAGGAGATCCTGGCGATGGCCGTTATGTTCTCAAACGATTAAAACAGTACCGTGGTTATGCCGAAGAATCAAACAATAATGAAATCCTTGATGCCATATTGCTGTTGGCGCAAACGGAGGGAATATTCACAGAGCCAGCAGGAGGAGTCTCTGTTGCAGTACTAAAGAAAATGGTAGAGGATGGCAAAATTGACAAAAACGACACAACTATTTGCTATGTTACAGGAAATGGCCTGAAGGCAACAGAGTCACTGATGGAAGTGTTGACAAAGCCACAGGTGATGCAAGCAGATCTAGCAAAGATCTCTGCGGTGATCAAGTAATTGGCAAACATCACATTCACCATTCCATCTGTGCTAAACAAAGGTGGTGGAGAAAAAAAAATCCAAGTTTCTGCAAGCTCACTTTTAGAATCCTTTAACAAAATCTCAGAAAACATGGGTGATGATTTTAAACACAAGGTCTTAAATGATGATGGAACCCCACGTTCTCTTATCAACATTTACATCAATGGGAAAAATGCTAGATTTTCTGGAGGATTGGAGACTGCATTAAAGGATGGTGATGAGATATACCTTCTACCGGCGGTAGCAGGAGGCTCTGAGCTCTCAAACAAAGAAATTGATAGATACTCACGACAAATCATGCTAGAAGAGATTGGCTACCAAGGGCAA
>CAZLSK010000160.1:0-2972 GCA_964562075.1 uncultured Candidatus Nitrosotenuis sp. | reverse complement strand
GCGTTACCTTGGTAAGGTAAAGGTCGCGGGTTCGGATCCCGCTCGGAGCTTATCACCTTCTAAAAGAATCATACAGAATTCCGCAAGGTTTGGATTTTGTAGTATGAGCAGCAGATCTAGGCGGTAAAACTGGGTTAGCTTTTTTCGTATTCTGTGCTCAAGAACATAAGAGTAAGACCTAGACGTCTGCTTTCCATTTAGGAATTTGCGCTCAACCCGGCTTAACATTGTAGTACTTGATTGCGATCGTCAAATTATCTTAAAAGCATTGGGTAGGGCAAATACGTACATGAATTACAGATTTAGTAGTTTTTTATCAAGAGTTCTGTGTGGCCAGTCCTTTTTGTAGAATCCGAGTTGATGGCCCGCTTTGCAGAGATCTCAATTACCTTCCACTCTTTGGAAAACAGAGTCCTGACCTCCTTTGTGTTGGAGTTTGAATGCAGGACCTTGATTCCCCTGTCTGAGAGTTTTTCGGATATCTCCACCAGTCTTTCCAAATCCTCGTAGGTAAAGTCACGGTTTGTATAGCTTGTAAAGTTGGCAGTCTTACTTACCGGCTGGTACGGCGGATCAAAGTACACAAAATCATTTTTTTTCGCATCAGACAAAACCGACGCAAAGTCCCGGCAGCTTATTTGGATTTTTTTTGACTGCAAGATCCTGCTTACTGCAACAAGGTTTTCCTCATTTACAATGTTGGGATTCGCATACCTTCCAAGTGGGACATTGAACTTGCCTTTGCTGTTAACACGGTACAGACCATTAAAGCATGTCCTGTTTAGAAACAACAATCGCGAGACCTTTTCAATCTGGCTTTTTGGCTCGTTGTCCCTCACAGAATAGTAATACGAGTCTGGATTTTTGTGATAGCTTCTTGCATGATTCTGCAGCGATGTGATCAGATCCTCGAGGTGGTCGCGAATAGTCACATATGCCAATACAAGGTCGGAGTTGAGGTCTGAGACCTTGCACCTCATTTCTGAGTTTTTGCAAAGAAGGTAAAACAAGACCGCCCCACCTCCAAGAAACGGCTCAAAATACGTGCCGAACTCCGACGGTATGTGCCTCTCAATTACCGGCACAAGTTGCCTTTTTCCGCCCGCCCACTTGACAAATGGTTTTGGTTCAGTAGCTAGAATCTGTCGCGTCTTCAATACTACTGGATATCAAAAAGTCATATCCAAACGCAAGACAACAAAAGATCACAAGCTGTGCAATATTTTTTTATCAAAACCTACCGGTGTGCTAGAATAAAACAAGAGAAAGGAAAAGGGTGTTGGGTTTTAGTCCCACTTGGACCAAGCTGCCATCCATCTATACGTCCATGTGTTCAGCTTACATCCCAATGCGGTAAAGGTAACTGACAATACAGCGCCTGCTCCCGCACCTAATGCAACTGGACTGTTATAGAACTTACCCACTTGGGGTTCTATAGGAGTCATGTATGGAGGCAAAGTCGGTCTTGGATATTTGAATGCAGTCTCCAATGGGTCAGCAACCGTTAACAGATTGACCATGTTGAACAGTGGTAAGGACATTCCTACCAAAACACCACCAAATAGGATCAGTGAATGCTTGTTCTTCTTTGTTGCCCAGTATGCCAAGTCCATCAACATTGCTGATGGTAGCCAGACTGGTGTGACAATGAAGTCGTATGGATAACCTAGTGCAAACCATGCGCCTTTGGCAACCCATGTGTACACGGTCATAATCAACGCGTAATACGTTGCTGTTCCTGGGACTCCAGTGAATGTCAGATAGTAGGCTGCACCTACTGCCAACATCAGTGTTTGTGATATTGAGAATATGACAAACGAAGTCCAGGCCCAATCAGTGTAGAAGATGTAGTCGCCTGCGTTAATTGTTAACAGGGTTGAGTTGACTGCAACCACTACTATGAACAAGTAGTGAGTACATCGTCTAAGCCAGACCATTAATCCAATTACGGATAGGTTGAATATATAAAATTTTATGCGATAATCGAGATCGGAACAGAGCGATTTTGGAACGAAAATGAACAAACGTTAGGATTAATTAAAAATAAGAAAAAGACTGGGAACGTTCCCTATGTTCCGACGAACAGAGAGATCAATATTGTTCCAGCTGCGGTTCCGCCAAGTGTTGCGGCAAGGACACCGTTGCTCTTCTTCTTGGTACCTTCCTCCATCACCTTGATGCAGAATAGATAACCAATTGCCTCGACAATTGTCAGGACTATAAAGGCATAGTGACCGCTTGGTGTTGGATAAGCCCATGGATAGTAAAAGTATCCTGCTGCTGTTCCACCAAATGTTGCAAGCCATGCTGCAATGTATGAAAGCGTGATCAGGCCGGTCATGTTTTCGACACGACGTCCAATCATCTTCTCTACGTCAGCACTGGAAGCGCCACCGCCGCCACCGCCAAATCCTTTTGGTAGAGTCATTTGCCTATCTAACCTAGAGAATACTTTTAAGCCTTTCGTAGATTCCGCGGCTAGCCCGATCTAGACGCTAAATGAAAAATGAGAAAAAGGTGGTTTTATGGGATTGATCTGCTGTACAGCTTGCCTTCTAGGGCCATCTTGTACAGTTCTGCAACGTATGGGTTCTCACCTGGTGTTTCTGCACCCAGTTCGACTAGTCTTGCATAGACTCTAACTACATATGCAAGAGCGCCAATGAATGCAACGACTACACCCATGTTGAACATCCAGTGGTTTGGTACTGCAAAGATCTCCTCTACAAACCAAAAGTGCCACATCTCATTAACTCCAATTGTGAACATGGTTGCAAGGTAACCAAGAATGGTCATCTTTAGACCAGTGTTCATGGAGTTGTTTGGACCTCTGAGAATTGGTACCCTTCTATCATAAATCGCTACAGCACCCCAGCCGAGTGGCAATGCAACAAAGTGGCTGTACAACCACCAGTGTGCTGGAGTAAATGCAGAGTCTCTGATAGAGGTTTGATGTAGAGAGCCATCTACGA
>CAZLSK010000159.1:0-2997 GCA_964562075.1 uncultured Candidatus Nitrosotenuis sp. | reverse complement strand
GCTTCTATGTAAGCAAAGCCATCTGCAAGAGTGTAAGCCAATTCCTGCACTGCAGTTGAGCCTGCTTCACGGATATGATAACCACTGACGGAAACCGGATTCCACTGCGGAACTTCGTTTGTGCAGAACTCTATCATATCGGTAATAATTCTCATTGAGGGTTTTGGAGGATAAATATACTCCTTTTGTGCAATGTATTCTTTTAGAATGTCGTTTTGTGTTGTGCCTCTTAGGTCCACACTTTTGAATCCTTGTGATTCACCAACTGCAATGTAATACGCCAAAAGAGTCGAAGCTGTAGAGTTGATTGTCATAGATGTGCTAACCTTTCCAAGTGGGATCCCATCAAATGCAGTAAGCATGTCCTTTAGTGAGGCAATCGATACACCGACCTTACCCACCTCGCCTTCTGCCTGCGGCGCGTCTGGGTCGTGTCCAATTTGCGTCGGCAGATCAAATGCCATAGAAAGTCCAGTCTGGCCCTTTTCTAGCATAAACTTGAATCGCTCATTTGTCTGCTTTGCATCTCCAAAGCCAGAGTACTGGCGCATAGTCCACAGTCTTTCTCTGTACATGTCTGCATGGATTCCTCGTGTGAATGGATACTTGCCAGAATCTTCTTTTGATTTCTTTTTAGCTGATTGGTGATAAAGCCGGCTTACTGGAATGTTTGAATCGGTAAGAATCTCTTTTGGTTTTTGTTTTTCGATTTGTGCCATGATTAATCACTTTAGTATTGTATCAGAGATTTTCTCTGCTGCCTCAAATGGATCAAGCTCTTTTGATTGAAGTTTTTTTAGATATTTAACATAAGTTTTGTCCGATTCCAAGAGTGAATCAATTTTGGTTTTTACATTATTTAAAACAATATCTTTCAGCTCAGCTTCAAGTCGCATCTTGTCGTGTTCTTTTTTTGACTTTTTCTTTACCTTCATCAGCTCGACCAGCTTTTTTGCAAACTCGGCAATCCCAGTGTTTTTTGTTGCTGACGTCTGCAGAATTATTGGGTTTTTCTCAGTCATCCCTATGAATTCCTTTACGGACTCGTAAAGTTGCGATGCACCTTCGAGATCGCTTTTGTTTACCAGATAAATGTCGCCGATCTCTGTAATTCCCGCCTTGATTGTCTGGATACTGTCGCCGGTGTGTGGGTTAAAGACAACAACGGTAATATCCGCGATGTTTGCAATTTCCACTTCGGTTTGGCCCGCACCAACACTCTCAATAATTATTGGGTCATACCCTGCATACTCTAAAATTCTGACACTGTTTCGAATCGAGCGAGAAATTGCTCCAGTCGCGCCCCGAGACGCAATGCTTCGAATGTAGGTTCCAGAATCTGTAGATTCTGTCATTCTGACTCTGTCGCCCAGAATGGCGCCACCAGTGATGTGGCTTGTTGGGTCTATTGCTAAAACAGCGGCTTTGAAACCCAGCTTTTTTAGTGCGAGTGAGGTCTTGTTGATAAGTGAGCTCTTTCCTGCGCCAGCAGGACCAGTAATTCCAATTATTATTGAATTGCCACTATTTTTGAAAATCTTTTTGATAAGCTTGCGTGCCTCTTTTTGGTCGTTTTCAATAATTGAGATTGCTTTTGCTATTGCGCTTCGTTTTCCTTTTTTTAATTCAGCTAAAAGTTCCAAACAGTTTTACTCTTGGTATCTGCAATAAATTCTTGTTGAATATCAAAGCTGACTGAATATGACACTGTTTTCTTCTCCTTCTGTGTGAATCTCTGTTTTTATGCCAACCTTACCAAATTCTGGGTGCTCTACTACCAGTGTGACTGGCACGGTTTTCCATCCATATTGCGGCTCACCCTCAAATGGAACAATGGTCTTAAAATTCCATCCATCAAAGGTTTTCTGAAATGATTCTTCCATTCCTAAAATCTCAAGTGTTGTGTTTGTTGTCTTTTTTGATTCGTCAGAAAAAGTGATTTCGACGAATTTTTTATCCTCATAAAATGTTGCATCAAAGTGAAAAACCGCAGAGTATTTTTCTTGAACCAAAAAACTTTGCGACACAGAGATCCCAATTCCAAACGCAATTATTGTGGCAATTGCAGCCAGAACAATTCTTTTATTCATGAAAACTCTTGCCGTATTCTTCGTAGGAATGCCGAGTGTATTCTGATTCTTTCCAGCGTCTGTTCAAGCGTTCTTTCGGTTCCAGGAGTTTGGTTTGCTTCAAAGAATTGCCTGATTTCTTTTTGCATTGACGAATCCGCTACCGCTGTGATGCTTGCAACTATTCTGTTAAGAAGCGGGCTTCCTGAACCTACTTTGGTTCTAAGTGACCGCCAGTTCTTTTTTAACCATGGCCACAGAATTTTTTTGCCGTACGGGTTTGCAGCAACCCTCATTATCGGAACATGCATGTTTTGCGAGCGAACCTCCTTTGATTGTGAAAAATCAAGTGTGTCAAGCAAAAACCTTTCATCTTTGAAGCTGCACAACGCCCCAAGGAATCGAATCTTTTCTTCTTGAGTTGCAACCTTTCTGTACAATTCTAGTAATTTTGAGTATGACGTAGCATCGCCATTCCATGCTACAGCTGAAAAAACCGCATCTTGGATATCAGGATTCAACGACAGTGGGTTCTTTAGATACTGCTCAAATCTTTTGTTTGCTTCAGAGATTATCTCTTCGTCATCTAATTTGCCAAGTACTCCCAAAACGTACCCTCTGAGCAAAACGTTTGTGTACGGCTCGCCATTTTGTGGATCCCAACCAACTCTGGCAAAAAGACTTCTAAAAAATTCATGTACAACTCTTTTAACTTCAAAAGAAAATGGTTCATCTATTGTTTTTTGGTACAAAAAGTAAAGGTTGCTTGCAATATTGGATGTAGTAATATAGTCATCCTCATTTTCATATGCATCAATGAAATCAAGATAACTCTTGCATGTTTTATCACCAGAAATGCATAAAGCGAAAAGATCATTTTGTAGCGCCCATCTATCAATAGGTGAGATTGATTTTTCGATGACTAGAG
>CAZLSK010000158.1:2297-2999 GCA_964562075.1 uncultured Candidatus Nitrosotenuis sp. | reverse complement strand
GCACCTGGTCTGCTTCACTTTCAAGTCTTTTTGCAAGATCAAGGACGGCTTGGATGTCACCCATCCCAAGCAACCTTCCAACAAACCTTGTTGGCGAGAACAGTTCAAGATCATCAATTCGCTCACCTGTTCCGACATACATAACCTTGGCACCAGTTGCCGCAGAGGCGGCAAGTGCTCCACCCCCCTTGGCTGAGCTGTCAAGCTTTGTGATTATTATGCCACCAACTGGAACGGTTTTGTGAAACGATTCTGCTTGGTTGAAGCACTGCTGCCCTATTGTGCCATCTATTACAAGAAGTACCAAGTCAGGCTCAGCTACTTTGCTTATCTGCTTCATTTCCTCTAGCAGTTCCTTTTCCTCCTTGTGGCGCCCTGCCGTATCGATTAGTATGATGTCAAGATTCGAGTTTTCATATTGCTTGAGGCCATTTTTTACAATTGCTGGTGAGTCCTTGTTGTTTTCCTCACCATATACTGGCACGTGGGCTTTTTCACACATTGTCTTGAGCTGAACTAATGCTCCCGGCCTGAAGGTGTCGGCACCGATTACACCAATCTTGTAGCCTTGGCCTGTCAGAAACTTGGCAAGCTTGGCAGTAATTGTTGTCTTGCCACTTCCCTGGATTCCAAGCATCAGGACCTTGTTTAGCTTTCCTGGTTTGAATGAGAAGATGTTTTCCTTTCCAAGAAGATTTGCCA
>CAZLSK010000158.1:0-2287 GCA_964562075.1 uncultured Candidatus Nitrosotenuis sp. | reverse complement strand
GATTTGCCAGCTCATCATACAGAATTTTGACAATGTGGTCCTTTCTTGAAAGCCCTGGCGGCGGCGTTTCGTTTATGCATCGATACTCGATGTTTTTTGTAATTTCAAGTACAAGCCTTACGTTGACGTCTGCCTGCAGCAGTGCACGCTGGACATCTTTTGCAAGTTCTTTGATTAACGCCTCGTCGACACCTGAAGAATTTACAATTTTTTTAATTGCCGATTGGAGGCTTTTTTTGAGATTATCTAACATCATCTTTTATTTTTGCGAGCACTATTTCAAACCTTCCTCTGTATCCGTCCCATTCTTTTGTTGAATCCACAATCGTTATCGGTTTTGAAAATAACGGACAGTCAATCACAAATGTCTCTGCTTCGCCGCCCTCAAAGCTCAAATTGAATTTGTGTTTTTGTGACAGCTGGACTAGTGTGCCGAGGTTTTCTTGTGTGATTTTTCTTCCAAGCCACGAGTCATCAAGACCATCGCAAGATACTGCGGTAATGATGAATTCGAATCCTGAATCAAGCAGCTCCTCCATGTATTGTTTTTGATCTTTTTTCCATAGTGGCGTGATCACTTGCAGCCCCAAGTTTTTTGCAACAAACTCAAACTGTGTTTTTTGAAACTCGCTCAGTATTCCGCCGTGGACAATTCCTTCTATTTTGTAGTCGGTTTTTGCTTTGACCAAGGCGTCTTTGAGAAGATCCAGCTCTTTTGCGGTATCGGCACACTCGGCCCGAATTATGATATGAGGTATGTTCATCGATTTTGCCTGCAGAGTTGTAAGTTCAATATTTGGGTGGTGGAGCAGGTGGCTTTCGGCTGAACTTGTAAGAATAGTAACAAGGCACTTGACACTATGGCCAAGTCTTTGTGCCTTGTAAATTGAAAATGTGCTGTCTTTTCCTCCAGAAAAAAGCGCTGCGAGATTCATCAGTTTTTGTAATTGTGGGGGCAGGTATTAACTAAAGGTTGTATGCTTCAGTACTCATAATCGTCATCATGATTCAGACGGCTTTTCCGCACATCATCAGCATTCTAGACTAGGATTTAATTCGCATAATTTTAGTTCTGTCCATTACCTTCCAGTATTCGACCATCTGGCCTTGCTCAAGTTTCCCTTTTACCTCGTCGTCTATCATCTGAACATCGAGTGTCTCAAATGTCTCACTGTCCATGACCTGAACCTGCTCGCCAGTAATTGAGATAATTTGGCCGCTTCGCTTGTCAATTAGCGGCACGTGTACCTGCATGCTTACCGGACCCACATGCGGTCGCTTTTGGTTGTCAAAGATTCCGACGCCTACAATTCTTGCCTTTGCAGCGCCGTGCTTACCAGGTTTGCTCGTGTCGTATTCAACTATTCTGCACGGCTCCCCCGTTGCTTGGTCGCCAACCGGCAAAAGAATGTATGAGCCGATTTTTAGTGAACCAAGTTCCGCAGGCTTGCTCATAGTGTGTGCAGTTTGTGCTCAGTATTTATTATTTATGTAGAGACAACCTGATCAATGGATCAATCACTTGAGTTTTTCAAGAATTGACAGACCGACCAGATTGCTCATTGTGATTCCTTTTCTGCAAACATTTCTGCGAGTTTGCTCACAATACTTGTTTACACTCTGATGGCTTTTTTGACTTGAAACTTCCAAGACGACGATATTGTTGCTGTAGGGAAATGTAAACTTGGGTGGCTCACTTGATAGTGCGAGCATGCTGCCAGTCGATGCCTTGCGTACCCGATCGTTTTTTGATACGACCATTGCAAGATCGGACAAGTCATCGTCTGATTTTGTGTACTCTAGATAGTACACCGACACAAAATTCATTGTTCCATTAACTTCGCGCTCAAAGATCTCGTTATTCATGTTAAAGACAAACGAGGTCCTACCTTCTTGGTATCTCTCGATGTCTTTTGCAATGTTGTTGTTTGCATATTTTACTAGCAGGTAGTGGTTTGCATGGAATGGAAAGTACGGCTTGCTGTCTGGCGAAAATGTGGCTGTAACAAAATACATGTTTTCAATACTTTTAGAGTCCTGCCAGGTGTCCTTTATCTCAATTGACTTGTGGTCGTGTGTGTACGGCACACATGCGTACCCTTCAAACGAAGTTTCCGACACAAAAAAACTGCCTTCCTCACATTATTTAACACTTTTTTGATCTTTTCCAAAATTGAGAAATTCTGTTTGATCCTTCAACGGTATCTATTTAATACAAGTCCATGCCGAGGTTTTTTGTCCCAAGCTAGCTCAGCCTGGTAGAGCTTCCGGCTGTAGTGGTTGGCTT
>CAZLSK010000157.1:0-3001 GCA_964562075.1 uncultured Candidatus Nitrosotenuis sp. | reverse complement strand
GACGCATTCTATTGGAATCATTTTCATTTTTTTGACAACGATCTCGTTTTTTGAAACCGACTTTACAAAGTGGTTTTTTACAGGCAGCTTGTTAAACCAAAATTCAGCAAACTTGCACAGGACCTCTCCTTTGTAGGGAATCGGGTCGTGAAATTTGACGTCATATGCTGAGACCCTGTCACTGAATCGGAAGAGCAAGTTACTGTCTTCAAGATCGTAGACGTCCTTTACCTTACCCGAACCAAGAAACTTCAATTTCTAATTTGCTTAATCACTCAGTCGTTATAACAATTTTTGAGTGGATTTTTAATCAGGTGGTTGGTATTGCCAATGATGAGAATTCTGCTTTTTGTGTTAGGTTTGTCATTAAGTTTTGTGCCTGTTTTTGCGGAAGAACCACAAATAAGGACGGGTGATCTTGTGGTTGAGACCTTTGTTAACAACATTCCAAACAACCCTACTACGATGACTTTTGTTGGAGATGATGTTTTGGTTCTGCAACGATACACCGGCCAAGTTCGATTAGTGAGCGACGGAATACTGCAGGACAAGCCGGTTTTAGATGTCTCAGTTGCAAAAGACGGTGAAAGGGGGATGCTTGGAATTACCTCGGTTGGCTCTACAGTCTACGTTTACTTTACAGCAGCTAACGATGATGGTGGAAAAGCAATCGAGAATCGAATTTTCAAGTACGAGTGGGATGGAGAAAAGCTTGTCAACCCGGTTTTGCTAAGGACTTTGCCAAGCGACAACTATTACCACAATGGTGGTGCAATGACAAATTTTGATGGCCGAGTGTATGCAGTAATTGGCGACAACGGTAATTATGGAAAATTACAGAACAGGCCGTCTGAGTGGAAAAACGATACTAGTGTCATCCTCCGAATAGACCCGCCAGGACCATATTATGCGATAGGGATAAGAAACAGCTTTGGAATAACGTTTGACCCTATTACTGGAATTATGTGGGAGACGGAAAACGGGGACGATGACAACGACGAAATTAACCTAGTTTCAGAAAATTTCAACAGTGGATGGATTGAGATAATGGGTCCTGCAAAGAACCAGTCACAAATTGATTCCTTACCAAAATACAAAGACTATGTCTACAGCGATCCAGAATTTACTTGGCAAAAACCTGTTGCGCCAACTGGAATTTCCTTTGTAAACTCGGATGAGTTGAAAAATTACCAAGACAGCGTCTTTGTTGGGACTGTAACACTGGAAACCTGTATAGGTTCAAACTCAATTCTGATAGAACCGGCTTTGTGTTTGAAACACCTGAATTGGCAGATAACGTTTTGAATCTCAGTGACCCAAACGAGGAGATTATCTTTGGAAGTGGCTTTGGCTGTGTGACGGATATCGAGTTAGGATCTGATGGCTTGCTTTACATCGTATCGCTTTCTAATGAGAAAATCTACAGGCTTGTACCAAAAGCGATGGCTCAGACTGGCCAAGAGCCAGAAAAGATCACAGATGGAGGGTGTTTGATTGCTACTGCTGCATACGGAACAGAGTTAGCCAGCCAGGTACAACTTCTCAGAGAGGTACGTGATAATGTTGTATTTGGTACACATTCTGGTGCAACATTCATGATTGGATTCAATCAGTTTTATTATTCATTTAGTCCCATCGTAGCTGATTGGGAAAGACAAAATCCCGTATTCAGGGAAATAGTCAAAACCACAATTACTCCAATGCTTTCAACTTTATCATTGCTCAATTATGCTGAAATTGATTCGGATCAAGAAATGCTTGGTTATGGGATTGGAATTATTACATTAAACATTGGAATGTATTTTGTGTTGCCTGCATTTTTGGCAGTAAAATTAAGGCAGAGATTTTTTGCCTAAAATCTAATCACCACTCAATTATTTTTGATGCAACAAAACAAAAGCTTATCAACGGATCCAGAATAGAAAAAATATGCGCGACATAAACGAGGTAATGCCCAAAATTCCAAATATGAAGTGGGGTGCGTTACTGAACAAATACCCAACGAACAAAAGGGTAAACGAGTTGGACAAAATGCTGCCACACGACAAGCGCTGGCACACGGTCTTTGATTATGAGGATAATGTTTATGTCGACGATGTCAGGGTAGCAAAACAAGACAAAAAGGCTTGGACTTAGGAACCCATCATTCCTGGCATCTTTGGTGGAACTCGGTACGGTTTTGTGACTGAGATTCCGTTGTCTGCCGTAACAGTGACCTGTTGGAGCGAGTTTTCCGCAGGAGGCGACAGTATTACCTTTTGACCAGGCTCGAGTGTTCCAAGTACTTGGAGGTGACCTTCGCCAAAGTTTACCAATACGTTTGTAAGCGGTTTTCCACCAGTGTTTTGAATCATGACCCTTGCGGTAACAAAGAGGTTCTGAGGGTCTTTGAATGGGTCAACGTCGACAGCATAATCCTCAGTCGAAAACGTTCCTTTTGTTAGAGAAAATGCGGTAACGCCCCCCACTGCCACAATTCCAGCGATAGCAGCAATTATGAAAAATTTGTAGGCTGCCATTAATGTTAAAGTGCAATTCTAGCTATTAAGAGTTTCAAAAAAATAAAAATTGGAGAATTGTCTTTTAGACTCCATACGTTTTCTTGACAAATTCTAGCGCCTTTTTTTGCTTCGGCCATCTTGAGCTTCGTCTTTATTTGTTCAGATTTCAGTCCAAAGGGTTTCTTTATTGGTTCTGATTTGTCAGAATACGACTTTTCTATACTAATCTTCTGATTTGTCTTCAAACCAAAACTTTTTGGTGACAGTTTATCGTCAACACCTGCTTTTCTGGCCTCAGCCGGTGAGAAATTAGTAAAGATCAGTGCAACAACAAGAATTGCGGCAATGGAAGCAACCTTAATTGTTTTCATCAGCTCACCTCCTTTATTTTGATAATTGGTTCTCTGATTTTATAGAGCCAATTCTAAAGTCTGCAAGGATACCTCTGCAAATTTTGTGCTGTTTGTTTTGTTTGCATGATGCTGATTTCTTATTGTAAT
>CAZLSK010000156.1:0-3005 GCA_964562075.1 uncultured Candidatus Nitrosotenuis sp. | reverse complement strand
GTATGCAAAAAATGTTTATTGTTGCAATATAGGGAAAAACTTGGGGTATAATATTATAAAATGGATTTAAAGTCTTGAAAAACTAACAACCTCAAGTCCAAAAGAGGTACTATAACGAAACTAAATATTTGTCTAGTTACTTGACGATTTCAAAAAAAAGTTTTAGGTGTCAACAATGTCAGTGGCTATTGTGTGGCATTCTCCATAACCTCATTGTCATACCAACGCCAGAAACACCCCACATTCAATTTAAAAAATAAGAGATGTTTGTCCGGACATAACAAACACAACTCTTAAAGCGATTTTGAAAAAACTATGGTATGAAGCATCAACACAAATGGTCTTACACTAAAAACTTTAAGGCATGTAATTTGTGCGATGAAATCGAGTTTACAAAATAATCTAGATCTCGTTTATCTCAGAAATTGTTGCATGAACAGAATCCATCTTTACCACTGCACGCTTTTGACTAAACTCTAATGCAACATACCAATCACCTGCTTCATCATCATATTTTGTCTCAAGTACTTTAACATCAGAAGGTGCCACCCCATACTTTTTTACAATCCCTGAGACTGCTAATGATACAGCTTGTTTTTCAGTTTCGAGTCTTTTTTTCATTAATCCTATTCCGGGCATATTGGTTTGTTCACCTACTGTTCTAATATAATTAATCGTTTGTTGGCAAAAATTGAAAAATAATAGGGCTCGGAGGGCTTCGATCCCTCGACCTGGCGGTCCGAAGCCGCCCGCACTGTCCAGACTGTGCTACGAGTCCAAATGAGGTAAGACTAAAACGGGGCTAAATATCTGTCTAGGTACTTGAAGATTTCAAAAAAAGTTTCAGGAGTAGAATATGCAATACGCGATATTGTACTTGCTGCACGTCAAGTAGAAAAACAAGGAAAAAAGATAACTTATCTTAACATAGGTGATCCGGTCCAGTATGGATTTCAACCACCAGACAATGTTAAAGAGGCAATGATAAAGGCAATCAGAAATGGACAAAACTTTTACGGATCGTCAGAAGGACTTCCAGAGCTGCGGGAGGCAATCGCAAAAAAAGAAAGTGCAAAAGGCCTTTCGGTTGGTACGGATGACGTCCTTATCACAAACGGTGTGTCCGAAGCACTAGACATGGTAATGTCATCAATTGTGGAAGAAGGAGACGAAGTCTTACTTCCAGGTCCTTACTATCCTCCCTATGCATCATATGTAAGATTGCACGGCGGAATCCCAGTAGAATTTGCAGTTGATTTGAAAAACTCTACTCCTGATATTGATGATATAAGATCAAAAATCACCAAAAAGACAGTTGCAATCTGCCTTATCAGTCCAAACAACCCAACAGGAGTTGTCTTTTCTGAAAAATCATTAAAAGAGCTAGTTGATATTGCAAACGAGCACGATTTGTACATAATTTGTGATGAGATATACGACCAAATTGTTTTTGATGAAAAATTCACAGGAATTGGAAGGGTTGCAGGCGACTCGCCAGTGATTTTGTTAAATGGATTTTCCAAAGTCCATCTCATGTCTGGATGGCGAATTGGCTATATTGCATTTAACAATTCTAAAAAATTAGAAGCGTTACGTCAAAATCTGCCAAAGCTTGGCCGTGTACGTATTTCAACAAATCTGCCAGTCCAGTACGGCGCCTTAGAATCACTACGTGGCCCACAAGGGTATGTGTCTGAATTTGTATCAGAGCTCAAAAAAAGGCGTGATTTTGTGGTAAAAAGACTCAACTCAATTTCTGGTCTTTCCTGTTCTAATCCCAAAGGTGCATTTTACGCATTTCCAAAAATTGAAAAAAACCAGTACAAATCAGATGAGGAGTTTGTAATGGGGTTACTCAAAAAAACGGGCGTCTTGACGGTGCACGGTTCTGGATTTGGAAAAAAATATGGAAGCGGACACTTTAGAATTGTATTTTTACCGGATCTCAACACACTTGGTTTTGCACTAGATGAAATTGAAAAATTCATCAATAATGCCAGCTTGTAACCTTTGTAGGCAGGATCTCAATTACACAATCTGTTTCGTCGAGTAGCTGCTTTGCCCATTTTTCATCCAGACTTTTAAAATAACGGAGTAAAATTTTTTCTGCTATTTTTTTAACTTGGGTTTTTTGCAAAATAAGTCGTGCACTACCAGTACCCATCACACCATGGATTGGTGACCATACTCCAGCATCAACGCAAAAGCACACTTTTTTGTTGTTTTGAATGTTTTTTGCCTTTGTCGTACTTGTGTTAGTCCCGATGTAGAATTTTTTTCCAACATAATTATACCACACAGGAACTAGATGTGGATTGCCTTTTGCATCGATTGTAGCAAGTCGCAAAATCTTTTGCTCCCTTAGGAATTTTTCTCTACTGAACAACTTTCTTCCTAAACCCCAAAAACAGTAGGATTCCTCCAAATACAAACATTCCAACTGAAATCTTTTCATTCGTAATCTCAGAATTTAAAAGAAAATCTAACACAAATTCTGGACTCCAAATCAGCACATTTCGTATTATGACAATTACTCCTATAACAATGAACAATATCCCCATTGCAGAGTACCAGTTTCTGCCGCGGCGTGGATAAAATTGACTCATGCGATTTTCTGCATTAAACTAACTTAATGCCAGGATTTTTCAGCTTGTTTTTTATCATCGCATTCAAAAGAAGCGGAGTTGCAATCTCTGCCATGTAGGCAAGTGTGCCTGAACCCAAAAAGATTGGTCTTAGACCCTTTATCTCAGAAATCAATCCATTAACCACATCAAGTGATTCCTTGTCGTCACCACAAACAAAAATGTCGTAATCTAGTATCATCTTTGGATCGACAAGTTTTTTTTCTGATATGACATGAAATGCAGAAACTAACTTTGTTTTATTTTTCATGTATTTCTGAACTAGCTGATGTGAGAAAGGCTTGTTTTCTTTTATTGGTAGGAATTCAAATCCCGTCTCTGTCTTTACCATTGGCACGATTGGTGAGATTACTGTACAAT
>CAZLSK010000155.1:0-3047 GCA_964562075.1 uncultured Candidatus Nitrosotenuis sp. | reverse complement strand
CTGAATGTACAGCACGAATCGCTGTTTCTATGTTATTTGCAGAATCATCAATTACTATTATGACTCGTGAAGTTTCTTCTTGCGCATCCATGTTCAGTATGTTGAGTCCTGCCTCTCCAATTCTGGAGCTTGCTTTTGATACAATCTGGTTGACCCGCCACATCTGATCACCTATCAGTGTTATGACGCCACGGTTGTAGGTAATGGTTGCAAGCGAATCAAAGCCAAGAATGTATCTTTCATTTCTTTTGATATAGTCGCCATCCAAAAACAGGATCCGTGTAAACTCGATGTCGTCTTTTGTAAACGGTGAGAGGATGACAAACTCGCTGTAGCGTTTGTCTTTTTCTAGCGAATCCAAAAGCCCTTGTGCTGCAACACTTTCAATTTTGAGTATTGCACAGTTTTTTTTGCCAGTCACTATTTTTAGCGGATGACCGTTGTGGTTGTCTGATTTTCGCTTTATTATGGTGGTTTTCTTTGGATCCTTCATGTTTGTTATTATGATGGGCATGTCTACGCCGTTTTCAAGGATCTCTTTTATGGCAATTGGATCCAAAATCTTCATTCCAAACATGCCTGCAAGCCTTGCCTCGTTGTAGGAAAGCTGGTAAATGTCTTCCAGCTCATTCGTGACTATGCGTGGGTCTGCGGAAACTACGGCACTGTCTTTTTCAAAATCTATTATTGTGTCATATTTTTTATGAAGTAAAATACCAAGGTCTGCTGCAGTTCGATCGGAGCCACCTCTCTCATAGGTGGTCTCAACGCCGTCAACTGTCTTTCCAATAAAGCCGCCAATTGAGATAACCTCGTTTTCCTGTAAGATCTTCTCAAGTGGCTCAAGCCTTTTGAGGGACTCAGAGACAACAAAGTTAGTCGACTCTATGTTGTTATCAGTAATTATCGGCCAGCTGTCATAACTTACAACGTCGGCCTTGATGTTGTTGCTTTTGAGGATGTAGCTCATCACATACGACATGAGAATCTCACCAGAGAAGGCAAGGGCTCTTGAGCGTATCTCGTTTGCAAAAGTACCTCGTTGCATTGCATCGTTGAAGGCTTGAAGCGATTGGTCCAAAAACGAGTCAATTATCCTTTGACATTCTGACTTGTAGGGCTCGCTGACAGCACCGAGAATCTTCTCATAAGAGCGCCGAATTGCAGAAATGTCGGGCTTTTTTCCATCCTCTGCATTTTTTCCAATCAACAATGCTAAATCGGTCAGAGATTTTCTTTTTCCCTCATGAACGGTAAGAGGAGCTGAAAAGACGGCAATTACTTTGGAATTTCTGCTTAATTGTTTGATGCGGTTAACAATATCGGATACAAACTCTCCATCTATTCCGCTTGCACTTCCACCAAACTTTGCAATAACTAGTTTTTCCAAGTCGCAGTCTTTGTGAACTAAAAACCTCTATTAAGGATTCGTGCCAATCAGCTTCGCTAAAGATACTGCATTATTATTTCGCAGGCTTTTTTTGCGCCATCTGCTTTCACTGTCTCTCTTTTTGATTCAAGTTTTTCAGAAATCAATGATTCCAATCTGAAAATGTCTTCATAGGAGTAACCTTCTTGCCTTGCGTTGTCTTCTTGCTCAAAATGATTTTTGATTGGAATGAAGATGCCTGGTGTGCCATAAGCCCTTGCTTCGTCAATTGTGGACTTGCCTGCAAGTGAGATGACAAGATCCGATGCGTAAATTATCTCGTGCAAGTTTTTTACAAAGCCAAGGTTTCTGATGTTATGTTCACTGCTTAATTCCAATGACGGACCTGATACAACTATTAATTCCAAATCTCCTTTCAGTTTTGAAAACACGTCTATTGTTTTTTTGACGAGAAATTTGCCTGCGGATGTGCCACCGACACTTACAGTAATTGTTTTTTTAGTAAATGAAAATTTCTTTCTAAGCTCATCTCTGGTGTAATCTGTAGTTCTTACAATCGGTCCAACTCGCCTGATGTTTTCATAATCCTTTCCAAACTCTGGCATTATGACTGCATTGCACTTTGTTATGATGTCTTTCATTGATTGGTTCATTTTTTTCTCTACTAGTGAACTAATCCCTTTGGTAAAGTTTGTCTGCAAAATATCGGTAATCAGAATTGAAGGAATGCCTCTCTGTTGGGCAACAATCAGTGAAGCAAAATCTTCGTCGCTAACAACCAGTCTGGGATTCTGGTTTTTTACAAACTCTGCTGCTATTTTTTTGCAGTCCTTGTAGTATTGATAATATTTCCAAAGCCACTTTAAAGAGCCTTGGAGCATCCCATTTTGCACATCAAATTTTGGTGGTTTGTAAGAATCATTAACAGAAAACCCATACTCTACAAATAATTTTGCGGCACTACTTCCTGTGACAAACTTGGTTGAGTTTTTATCAAAAAGTTGTGCAATTGCAATATCCCTTGTTGCATGGCCAAGTCCTATCGGACTGCAAAAAAATCCAATATCTGTCAAAGTCATGATATTTTTGTTTTGCTCTTCTCAAAGTTTAAATGGTTTTTGCCAAGGAAGTCTGCTGGGCTCATAGTCCAGATCGGTTATGACGTCGCTCTTACACAGCGAAGATCCAGGGTTCAAATCCCTGTGGGCCCACCATTACACTAGGTGCGGGCCCACTTTTAGGACGACCTTGCCGTTTGGAAGAGTTCCGACGTATTGCCAGCCTTCTCCGATTAGTTGCTCTGCTTCATCTGAAGTGGCGACTCGCTGCTTGTATTGCCGTCGTTCAGTTCCCTGAACAACTCTAGCACCTTGGCGAGCTCGTCCGGCTTCATCGTAGCAATCTTTTCCCTTGCTTCCTCCTTCTGTTTTTCAATCGGATCCTCAGCTGCCTTTTCTAGGTCAAGGAACTCCTCGCTCCTCTTGAAGGCTTCCCTCATTTCGTCCATCAGGATTTTCGGAAGTATGCTCTTGTTCGTCGTGTACTTTGCTTCTATTGAGCCCTTGTGGCCCATGTAGAAGCATCTGAAGTCGTGTGCGATTTTTCCTCTTGATTCAGCAATCAAAAGTTGCGTGTCAAAATAAACTCGCAACACATA
>CAZLSK010000154.1:0-3056 GCA_964562075.1 uncultured Candidatus Nitrosotenuis sp. | reverse complement strand
TCTCAATCATTGTTGTTTCAAAAAATGCTGGCTGGTCTACCTTGAACTCGCCGAATTTGTCGCCAAAGATGTTCGAAATCGAGACAGTGGTAGTATCGCCGCTCTGATAATCCATGATCTGCATCCCCCACAGGAGGACCCTCGTATCGCCTACTGCATCAAACGAAAACGAGGCAGTCTCGCCAGGCATAATCTGCGTCTGCTCAGTGACTTCGTCAAACATTCCTTCTAGCATTTCAGGAATGGAAAACTCGCCTTGCTCAAAAGCGTGGTCTTGCACCACCGACATTGCTATTGCAAAAGAGACAACAACCATTGCAGCCCCTCCGGCTGCAATGTAAATTCCGCGTTTTTTCATCATGGTTTGTAACGCGATTTAGAACTTGATTATGTATAAAGGATTATCGTCTTGATTTTTTCTTTGATTTTTTTGTGGTTTTCTTTGCCTTTTTTGGTTTTGCTGCCTTGCGTGCTTTTTTCAACTTTGCCATCCTTTTTTTGAGCGCGAGTTTTCTTTTGAGTGCAGCTCGCTTTCTTTTTAGTGCAAGGGCTTTTCTCTTGGCTGCTCGTTTGATTGCCGCCTTTTTGGCTGCCTCACTCCTTCTCTTAGCCATTAGCTCCTCTAGTTTTTCCGTTACTTTTTGGAGATTCTTATTTAGTGATGCCTCTTTTCTTGTTGCACTTGCCACCTTTCTTTTGAGTTGTTCAGTTGCAGTCTCGCCTTTCTTTATCATCTTGACAAGCGTAGGTCTTGATTGGACCTGTTGGTGAATCCTTTGGCTCGTTTTTGATTTTGATTTTTTCTGCTCCTCGATTACATCAACTAGCTTTTGTGCCGTAGATTCTCGTTGCTTTATTTCTGATTTGAGTTCTTGTATTTTTTCTGTTATCTGCGCAAGTCTTTCTGAGGCTTGTTGTTTTGCATCTTCGGTGTCTGCGTTTTCAAGCTCGATTTGGGCTTGCTCTTTTGTCTCCATCTCTTGGTTTAGGCGGTCATGGGCCATCTTGATCAGTCTCTCAAGGCTTTCCTTTCGAGCTAAAATGTGAGTAAATTCTGCATTAATATCGCCTAGATGTTCGCGAGTATCCTCGAGTTTTTTCTCAAGGGTGTGCAATCCAGATGATGAGCGGCGAGCTAAAGACTTGGCTTGCTCCAGTCTTCTTTCACTTTGCCTTCTGAGCTTTGCAGTTTCTATCTTTTGTTGTTTTAGCCTTTCAGCTAGTTTTGATAATGAAGCCAACTATTGTTGGGTCGTATCTGATTATCGATAAGTTATAACTATAATCAGTATTTGACTAGCTAGTCAACACGTTTAACGCCGTAAAGCAAAACCGTTGATTTTTCCAAAAATGAGGTTAAATTGATCCGTGATCTAATTTGTATTATGGAGTTTCATCCATCCCAGATTCCAATTGTGAAAACGTTTGTAGTAAAAGACGAAAAGGACGCATCCGATTCTGCTGCACAAATGGTAACGCTGGGTTTTGAAAATCAAAAAGGCGGTTACAAAGTTCTGATGCCAAAACAAGAAAAAATTGCCAAAAGGATCGGTTTTACTGTGACTACCGAGATAAACTACAGACTGAGAAAGGCAAACCAAGACCGCAACCTGCGATACTGGACATATCACCATGACAGTGAAAATTATGCAATCGTTTTGATCAGCTCAAAGGTTTTTGATGAGCTAGGTCTTTGATTTGAAGATCTCAGTGAGCTTTAGCTTTTTGCCAATTATTCCGGCAATCAGTACCCCAAAGACCGTTCCACCAACCACATCCATTGGATAGTGTTGCAAGACATAGACACGGCTGATTGATTCAAGCACCGGAAATATCCAGATGAGGTAACAACCCTTTGGGAATCTTTGCGAGAGGGCATACCCTAAGATCAGCGCCAAAGAGGCAGCCCTTGTTGCATGACCGGATGGAAACGAGCCTTCGGTTCCCAAAACATACGTATCTTCTCCTATCTCAAATGGAAGCTCGCTTCCCAGAAACTCTAGTTTCGGCCTCGGACTGTCGACCACGTAACCTTTGATGTAGCCTGCGGCAATCGTGCCTGCAACAAGTGTCAAAATCAGAATTAGGCCTGTCCTGCGCGTTCTTCGTATTATCAATAATGCAATACCTAACAGGACAAGCCACCTCACATCGCCTATTTCCGTAATTATCCACATTGAGAGGTCGGCTGCATGATTTCCTGCAACTGATTGAAAATAAAGTACAGATGATTTATCAAAATCTGATGTTATCTTGGCGTTTACCGCAACTGACAGTATTACAAATATGGCAGCCAAGATAAGAAACGGCCTGGATCGTACATCAAATAACCAATTTTGCAATCAATGACGACTCGAAGGTCTTGTTTTTAATTTTTCTGACGGATGTCTGTGACGTTTCTTGTTGATTTTTACTTCTTTGATCGGCTCAAAGATTTTAAGATGGCAAAAAAAGACACACAATGTGAAGATTCTAACACTGGCCGATTTTGATTTGAAAGGAAAAACAGTGTTGCTCCGCGTTGACATGAACTGTCCCATTGATCCTGCAACCGGCAAAATCACTGGCGCCAAAAGAATTGAAGAAGCTACTGAGACCATCAGGGCACTAAACAACGCAAAGGTCGTTGTGGTTTCGCATCAAGGAAGGGTAGGAAACAAGGACTATACCGGAATGGCAGAGCATGCAAAAATGTTAGAAAAATTTCTTGGAAAAAAAATAAAATATGTTGAAGATGTGATGGGTGCCCTTGCACAAGATGAAATAAAGAAAATGAAGGACGGCGATATTATTTTGCTTGACAACCTGAGATTTTGTGCTGAAGAAAACTACGAGTTTTCGCCCGCCGATGCAGCGAACACCATCATGGTAAAAAGACTTGGCAGTCTTTTCGATCTATGTGTTCTTGATTCTTTTCCAAGTGCACACCGCGCTCACCCCTCACTTGTTGGATTTTCACACATCATTCCTGCATGCGCCGGCAAAATTGTAGAACGCGAAGTAAGAAAGCTTGATGAAATAATTACTGTTGCAAAAGCACCGCACGTGATAGTTTT
>CAZLSK010000153.1:0-3063 GCA_964562075.1 uncultured Candidatus Nitrosotenuis sp. | reverse complement strand
GTTGCAACAAACAAAACGTCATAATTTGAAAATCCACCCAAGACATCTTCGAAGCTGATTGGCTTTCCGCCAACGGTTTCCGCAAATGCCTTTGAGCGTTGCATGGTCCTGCTTGTCACAAAAAACTCATAGCCCCTTTTGATGAGCGATTTTGCAACAAGGGTGGCTGCCTCACCTGTGCCAATTAGAAGAATCTTTTTTGATTTCAGATTGTCGATGTTTTCTTCGGCAAGCTTTACTGCCATGGAACCTACAGAAATTATTCCTTTGTTTATTCCGGTTGCGTTTCTTACACGGGTTCCTATCTTGATTGCCTTATCAAAGAGCATGTTGAGGTGCTCGCCGGTTGTTTTTAGCTGTCTTGCAGTTGTGATTGCCTCTTTTATCTGCCCAAGAATCTGTTCTTCGCCAAGCACCATCGAGTCAAGTCCTGCAGTCAGCTTCAAAAGATGTTCAAAGACCTTTACGTCTTCTGAGATCTCAAAGTTGTCATTGAAGGCAACCTCTTCAAGGCCTGAAAGTGAGGCCCATGTTTTTTTTATTCTTTCGAGATTTAGCTGGCTGGTCGAGCCAAAAATCTCGACGCGGTTGCATGTCTGCAAGATGACAAACTCTTTGAGGCCGGCGTATCTTCTAAACGAGTCGTATGCCGATTCTAGATCCTTGAATGTGAATTTTTCCAAGACATGGATTGGCGATCTTCGAAATGTCACACGCGCGTTGATAATACTACTCATCTCCACCCCTCCAGAACATTCATTACTTCCTTTTCTGCTGATGCCAAATCGTCCTCTTTTAATAACTGTTTTATCTTTTTGTTATTTAAAACGGAGTAAAGGAACTTTTTTCTGCCAAGGACGGTTGGAATCTTGGACTTTGCTGCATCACGCGCTATCTTTTGCAGCTTGATTTGGTAAATATCTTCCTTGTCGATGATCTCTTTGAATATCTTTTCTGCCCTTAGCTTTAGCTTTCTTGCCATAGCTGGGCTTCGGCCCCCAGTAGATATTGCAACTTGAACCGTGTCTTGTATGTTGATCACTGATGGGTGCGCAAAATCGCTTACCTCCGGATCGTCTGCTGCGTATGCATAGCAGCGCTTTTGCTTTGCCCTTTGCACGATTTTTCTGTTCAGTGCCTTGTCGTCGGTTGCCGCCATCACCAAAAACGGCTCGTATTCATCCAAAAAATCCGCGTTTTGAAGCTTTATCTTTCTGAGCTCTATCTTGCCCGCCTTTGCCAAGCTTTGGATTTGTTTATTGACAGAATCAGAAATCACAAGAATCTTGCAGTCCTGTGTTAGAAGCGAATTTACCTTTTTTTGCCCTTCCTGTCCCGCTCCTACCACTATGACCAGATTGCCCCTGAGGTTTAAGTCGACAATCACGATCTGCGCAGCTTCAAAATTGTATTTATAGGATTGCACACTTTTCAGATTCAAAAATTCTCTAACTGCGAATATTTGATTTGCAGATCATGTCTGAACTAAAATAGAATTCTTTATGATGCATAATCAAGTAAATATGACGATTAAGACGAATAGTTATTTTCTGGCTGTATTTTTCGTATTGATTTTGGAATTTTTGACTAGTAACACTGTTTTTGGGCATGGTGTGTATGGTGGAATCAGTGGTTGCCCCGTTGGTGCATGCGAAATTAATGACTGGGGTTATCTAAAATTCATGCAAGATATCACATTCCAATTTACTCTGATTATCTATGCTTTAATCTTGGGAGTTTTGCTGATTTCAGGACGCCATCTTTTTATTGCAAAGATCAGAAAGAAGCTGAACATGTAGAACAATTTTCTAGAAGAATTGCACCAAATATAATTAATCTACTACGATATTCTTATTTTAATGAAGTCTCAGAATCATAATGGAAAGAAAAAACGTTGTACAATAATGCTAGATGATGAGGTTGTGATCAAGTTGCGAAGGCTACAATTAGACAAGATCAGAAGATCCTCATCAACGGTAAGCCTTTCACGTATCATAAATGAGATCTTGCGAAAAGGAATCTAGCTGCCCGGCAGGATTATCGTAAATCATGTATGTGGCTGTGCCAGAACAGACCCCTCCACCGGCTTTGAGCGTACAACCGTGTCTATGGTGCTCAACAGTTAGAATCTGTTGAGGCTTGCCTATGAAATATTCTGATTTTTATGGATAGTTCTAATGTGCCGTCTTAGATGGCCCTCTCCAGCAAGCTCGAGGCCACAATATTCACACCTGAACCTTCTCAAGTTGTCAGTACTACTGATAACATGTTAATATAGTATCTTCCTACGGTATCATCAAATTGTTAAACAGGCTTGCTACGGCCAAATAAGGCACAAAATCGAAGAGAATGACAATAACATCCTAATTCGCTTGTCTAAATGTTAGTGACCAATACATCACAATAAATAAAACAAAGTGAAATCAACTACTCGCGTAAAATGAAAGATAATCTGATTTTAGTCAGATTCAGATTTGACGGGGATACAGAATCGCAGATTGGCAAATTCACATACGAGCAATACGATAACCTCAAATCCCTTCCAATAACAAAGGAATGCGAAATCGTAGTCAACGAAAAGCCAACCCTGAGTAAGAAAGACATGAAGCTGATTAACAAAAAGATTATCGATGCGTGCAAGGCCGATAAGAAAAGCCATACCTCAAAATTATCAAAATGATTGTTTTGAAGCGCATCTACCGAATATAAAACAGCAAAACCAACCATGATAATCGTATCTTGATTTTAAATCTGAAAATTTGATAAAATGATGTGTCATGGAAGTAAATGCAGCAAGCCCAGCAAATACTCATAAGAAAAGACAGGACGCCTTTGAGCTAGGCGTTTACGCCGCTCAGCACAAATCCGAAAAGGAAATTGAGAGCATGGCACGTAAATACGACGATCCAGACGAAAGACAAATGTTTTTGGATGGTGTAGCAAAGGGCAAAAAGAGATCCAGTTTTGAAAAATAGATCAGCTGTATTACGCAAAGCTAAGAATCGTAAAACTGCTTTGTCGCACAATTCCACAAATCATGACACCCAGATCTAATTGATTCCA
>CAZLSK010000152.1:0-3072 GCA_964562075.1 uncultured Candidatus Nitrosotenuis sp. | reverse complement strand
AATCTCTCAGAATTGGAATCATGTCCAATACGTCTGTCTATTCATTCTATCAAAAAAATTAGACAGTTGGAAAAGGCAGCCAAAAATGATCCTCATCAATTACCGCCATTGGAGATTGCTATTCTACCTAACAATAAGAAGTATATCATAAAAAGACACTCTGTTTTTGAAGCACTAAAAAGAGCGGGAATTAATGAATTCAAGGCAAACTTTCATACAGTAAAAAGTCTAACAGACGTAGTAATACTTCACGCACGAATGTCTCAATCTAGTCCAATCAACCCACTCTCGATATTGGATTTGCGAGATTATTTGATAAAAGACGGCTTTAATGTAGCAAACATTGCCAGTATCTGTTGTTTAGATCCTTCCTATGAAAAACTTCTTTCCTGTGTTCTTTCACCAGATGCAAAAAACCAACTTTTACGTTTTCTTGACTTACTCTCACAAAAATTGAGTCGGGTAGTCATACCATCATATGTAATAGAAATCATAAGTAAAAAATCACAGGACATTCAAACTAAAATCATCAAGACTGTTATTAACGCGATAACGGATGATGCCATTTTGAACGATAGAGATTTTGTTTTTCCAAATCCGGAACAAATTCGCATTTATACAGATTTTTATAAAAATCCTCAGGAGCGAAATACAGTTCTATTCGAGAGAGTAGATTATGAAGAAAATTCTCTATCAGATATACAAAATAATCGTAAACAAAACTCAACACACATTTCTATAGATAAGAAAAAAGAGATTGATTCCATATTAGGAAATGTTCCTCATATGGCTTTGATGGATTTAGGAAACAAAAAATATCGTTTAGACTGGAAAAATAAAACATTTGCAGAAATCAATGAGCGAGAAAATAATGAATTCATAATAATACGAGACAGTTTTCAGTTGCAAAAACTATACGCACTCTCATCAGACCAACTCAAATTCCTTAGATTATCAGATGAAGAACCGTATTTCAAGACGATTACTTGTGCAAAACAACTATGCGACTTTGCGCAACGAGTCAAAGAAACGCGTGGTTTTAGATGCATACTGATTTTTAACAAGAAATTTTAACATGTATCTCTCACAAGGAAAACAGTTTACTGCCTCGACATACAATGAAATTTCAAAACTATACTTTCCAAAATTAAAGGTGGGTAAAATAGCTAAGAAAATAATTGAATTATTAATTAGCAAAAAACGATCAAGAAGCGAAATTTATCAATTAATGAATGATTTTTTTAAGATCGATAAGGACTACAGTAGGCACTTTCTTTGGTATCTAAAATCAAAAGGATTCATTATAGAAAATCAAAATATTTTCGAATTAACCAACACTGGCAAATTTATTTTTTTAATGTCTACATATAAAATAAATTTTGTACAGCTTTGTTTTCTTTTAGAATCTTTTTGTTATCAATATAGAATGATGAAAGGCGGTGAGATGGGTTTTTACGGAATCTCACAATTTGTAGACAAAGTCGAACATGTTTTTACACAGGAATATGTAATATGGAATGTGAGTCATCTTTCAAAAAAAGGCTTGATCTACCGACATCACAAGAATGCTTTTTCCTTAATGCCAAGAACTTTCAAGGAACTAATGCATTACCATGATATCGTAGAATCATTTCATATCTGGTTTATTGAAACTTGGAGAAAAAAAAGAGAATTAATACTTCATGATCCACTGACTCTCAAAAGACAGCATGACTATGCTGAACTTTTTCAAAGGATTTCATTATAAAACTGCGTTACGACTGTACCTTGCTTAACATCGTATTTAGTGAAAACGGTTTTTCCAAAATCTCTACCGAATCTGAGATCTTGCCGGGTGCCTTTAGAAGCGACTTTAGGTCGTACGCAGACGCAAATATGATTCTCTGGTTTGGTCTTTTGTCTAGAATCTCCTTTGCTACTTCAACTCCGCTTTTTTTTGGCATGTTGTTATCAAGCAATACCACATCAAAGGGGTTCTTGTCAAGGGAATCAAGTTCTGTGACCCCAAGTGCATTCTCATAAAGGCGTAAACATTCTTCTCCGTCTTTTGCTACCATTACCTTGTGGCCATTTTTTTCAAGAGCCTTGATATACTGCGTTGCTGTAAAGACATTGTCTTCTGCTACAAGGATGTTAAGGGACATATCTGGCAAGCCTCGCCATCAATAATTTAAGATGAGTCTGTTTGAAAGACACAAACAGGTCAATTGGTAAAAGACACCGTCTTTAGAATTAGCGGCAATGAAAACTCAAATGTCGCCCCGCCATCTTTGTTGTTTTGCGCGTTAATCTTACCGCCATGAGCATTTATGATGCCTTTGCACAAGAACAGTCCAAGGCCGTTTCCGCTCTGGTTTTCCCGCTCATGCCCCTTTGTTACGAACTTGCCAAAGATATCCGGCAGAATGTCTTCTGGTATGCCAAGGCCCGTGTCACTTATCCTGCATATCAACTCCCCCGATTTTTTGTCAATGGCAGTCTTTACCGTTATGGTGCCTTTCTCTGTAAACTTGATTGCGTTGACTAGTATATTGCGCAGAACCTGCTCTATTCTTGTCTTGTCTGCCTCAAGTTGCACATTTTCGCTGAGGTCTTCTATTATCTTGATGTCTTTTGTAAGGCCTGCCCTTAGCATCTTTGTTGTCTCAAAGATCAGGTCGTTGACTGCAAACCTTTGTGGATATAGCGTCAGACGGTTGCTCTCAATTCGCGTCACATCCAAAACATCGGTAGCCAGATCCTGCAGTTTTTTTGCCAACGTCGTGACTCCCTCCCATGCCTCCTTTTGATCAATATCGCCTGACTGTGCTAGCTCGGCAAAGCCAAAGATTGGCTGAATCGGGCTCTTCAGCTCATGTGAGGCGATGCTGATAAACTCGTTCTTTTTTCTGTCAAGCTCCTCAAGCTTTTTGTTTGCCTCTTGTAGCTCGCGTGTCTTTTCATCAATCTCGATTTTCAGCTCGCCGCTTATCTGGTTCATAAACCGCCACAAAAAGATGGCAATGGCGCCGACAATTACAATTATTCCAATTTGGACATAAAGCCAACTTCTCTCGTATTGTTCAATTATAC
>CAZLSK010000151.1:0-3078 GCA_964562075.1 uncultured Candidatus Nitrosotenuis sp. | reverse complement strand
CGAGTTTTCTGCGTTTGGTCCAAGCAGAAACCCTTGGAACACAAAATATGTCCCTGGAGGCTCTTCTGGCGGAAGCGCTGTTTGTGTTGCTGCCCTGGAAAGCATTCTGTCACTTGGCTCCGATACTGGTGGCTCTGTGCGAAACCCCGCCAGTTTTTGCTCAGTTGTTGGTCTCAAGCCGACGTACGGACTTGTTAGCAGGTTTGGCCTTGTTTCGTATGCAAACAGCATAGAGCAGATTGGACCAATGGGACGTAGAGTTGAAGATGTAGCCTTGCTTTTAAACCACATAGCAGGAAAGGACCCAAACGATAACACTACGATAGACGGCATTCAGGATTACCTGACGGGAATTGATGCCGGCATAAAAGGCAAGAAAATAGGCATAATCAAGGAGATGAGCAAAGGCGAAGGCCTTGACAAAAATGTTGAATCTGCATTTTGGTGCGCAGCATCGGTTTTTGAAGGACTTGGTGCCAAAGTCGAAGAGGTATCGCTTGACTTGGTGAGCTACACCATAGCAGCATATTATGTTTTGACCACAGCAGAAGCTGGTAGTAATCTTGCGCGATATGACAACCTAAGATACGGATTCGAATTTGATCTTGGGGGATACGAGTTCAAGTCATATGTCTCAAAGATGAGAAGAAACTTTGGACCAGAAGTCACACGAAGAATGATTCTGGGCGGCTTTGTACCATCTGCAGGTTTTGCAGGCAAGTACCTGCTCAAGGCACTCAAGGTAAAAAGCAAACTTGGAAAACAAATTCAGCAAGCCTTTAAGAAATTTGATTATCTAATCTCACCGACGGTTCCAATTCTGCCGTTTAAGTTCGGAGAAAAGATAAACGATCCACTCTCAATGTATCTTGCAGACATCAATACAGTTACTGCAAATCTTACAGGTGTCCCCGCAATCTCTGTTCCATTTGAGATACATGACGGCCTTCCAATTGGAATACAGATTCATGCAAACAGATTACAAGAAAAACAGTTATTGCAAGCAGCATATGCATTACAAGGTACTACGAATCTTCCGGGTGCACCACTATGATTGGGCTTGAAATCCATTGTCAGCTGACAAAGCTTGAAAGCAAGTTGTTCTGCTCATGTAAAGCAAATTACAGAGGTTTTGAGCCAAACACAAACATATGTCCAGTATGCATGGGTTTGCCAGGAACCTTACCAAAACTGAATCAAAAGGCAGTGGAAAAGGCAACCATGATTGCCATGGCGCTAAACTGCAAAACTCCAAAAAGGCTTGGCTTTTTTAGAAAAAACTACTTTTATCCGGATTTGCCAAAAAACTTCCAAATAACCCAGCTTAACCTGTACGGACCAACAAGCATAGGGGAACAAGGTAAGGTCAACATCGAAGGAAAGGACATTCGGATTCGTCGAGTCCAATTAGAAGAGGATCCAGGCAGGCTTATTTACGAAGGTGCCTCTGAGCAGACCCTGATTACGCTTGTTGACTATAACCGTGCAGGCACGCCCCTAGTGGAAATCGTAACCGAACCTGACTTTGAGAACCCTCGACAGGTCAGAATATTTCTAAACGTTCTTGCTGATTTGCTTGAAAACCTTGGAGTGTCAGAGCCAACACTGGAAGGTGCAATGCGTGCAGATGCCAACGTATCAATTGAGGGTGGCGCTAAAGTCGAAATCAAAAACATCGGCTCTTTTTATGATCTGGAAAAAGCAATTCACTTTGAGCTTACACGACAACAAAGTCTCAAAGAAAGGGACATACCAATCATACAGGAAACAAGGCATTGGGATGACAGACGCAAAATCACAATCTCATCAAGAACAAAAGAGGCAGATGAGGACTATCGGTACATACTCGAAGGAGACATACCGTGGGTCGTAATGGATGAGCAATCACTTACACAATGGAAAAAGAACATGCCAGAAAGCATCAGCTCAAAGAGAGAACGATACACCAAATTCGATATTCCTTCACAGGTAGCAGAAGTATTGTCGTCAGACAAGTATTATTCTGATTTGTTTGAGCAGGCACACAATGAATCTAATGCAAAAGAAATTGCAAACATGATCACAACCGATCTGATGGGCCTTGTGGACACCAGAGAAAAAAGAGAACAATCCAAGCTCACACCAAAACACCTCTCGGATCTGGCTGAGATGATAAAATCTAGCAAAGTAACGAGGACATCAGCAAAAAACATCTTGCAAGAAATTGTCAATACTGGCAAGCCCGTAGCTGAAATTGTAAAACAGACTGGCCTTGAAAAAATCTCTGACAAAGCTATGCTTGGAAAAATAATAGACGAGGTATTAACACAAGAACCAAATGCGGTAAAAGAGGCAAAAGAAAACCCACAGACAATAAACTATCTTGTAGGAAAGGTAATGCAAAAAACAAAAGGAAAGGCAGACCCAACAATTACACTGCAAATGCTCAAAGAAAAGATAGCGTCTACATGAGCAGTATTTCAGACATTGCCTACTGTTTTGGTTAAGATAGTTCCGATTTAATGCAGTTTTCTTATTTCTTGAGTAACTAGAGGCAAAAACGCACCCACATCGGTTACTATTCCCAAGGCCTGCCACGTTCCTCTATCCATCAATTTTGTCACTGTTGGTTGGTTGATATCGACTACGATGACTTTGACGTTTGCAGGAATCATGTTTCCTGTGGCAATTGAGTGAAGCATCGTAGATACCATTATGACAATCTTGGCGTCCTTTAGGACTTCTTTGTATTTTTTTTGTGCCAAAGACACATCCGTTATTACATCAGGAAGGGGTCCATCGTCACGTATTGAACCTGCTAAAATAAATGGAATTTTTTTCCTTACGCATTCGTACATGATTCCTTTTGTGAGCTTTTTTGCTTTTACCATGTTTGCAATCGAGCCGGCCTTGAAGACTGCATTTATTGTATCCATGTGATTTCGATGGCCCTTAACTGCAAGCGAACCATCATGGACATTCATGCCTAGTGATGTGCCAAGTGTTGCATATTCGATGTCGTGGACGGCAAGTGCGTTTCCTGCCAAAACTCCATCGATATAGCCAAGCCTTATGAGCTCGGCAACAGAATCAGCAGCT
>CAZLSK010000150.1:0-3134 GCA_964562075.1 uncultured Candidatus Nitrosotenuis sp. | reverse complement strand
TTCACATGTATTCCATTCGGTTCATTGACTTTTCTGTTATCCACACGAGTTTGAACCTCACAAAAGCTAAATAGTTCTACTAGGTATACAAAACCCAAGAATTGAAGGACAAACCAAGAACGAAAACTTCAATGGTAAAATGGACTGAAATCAAATTTTTGAATATGAAAAAATGAAGAGTTGCATTCAAATTTTATCACGATCCATTTCAGGGGAATATGGTTAGGGTTGGGCATTTTGCATTACTTCCCCTTTAATTATAAGTCGAAGAAGTCAGGCTGACATCTGTCTGATTTTTGATCTGTTGGCTATGAGGTTCTTGTTTCGTAAAGTATGGTTTTTCTAGACCACAGAAATCTTGCAATGATAAAAATCCCAAAACCAATCATGGCTGCAGAGTTGAGAACATCCAAAGATTCCTTACTTGGAATATAATTTTCCAAGATCTCAGTTGCTGTCCAGATTCCAAACACTAGTGTCATTACAACACCAAAAGCCCCATTAAATGAGTAGGGCTTTTTGGTCTTGAATACATAATACGTGGCAATCAAGCACGACAGAGAAACAACAAAACACATTTGCAGAATTGTGCCATCTTCTAACATCCCCATAGTCTCAATTATGGAGTGGATTCCAAAGACAATCAATGTGGCAGCAAGAAATGAAGAAAGAACCACCTGCTTTTTGGATTTTATCTTGAATAGAAAATAAAACGGCACTGATGATGCTGCAAAAGCCACAACTGCAGAAGCGATTTGTATTGGTTCCATATACATCACAAGTCGTAAAAGCGCTCCGAAATCCTTTGTAGTGCGTCACGGTTTGTGACAGCATCGATTTTGTACCGAGCTGTCCCATCATAGTTTATCTGAAAAGATCGAAACGTGCTTTTATAGTAAGAGATCTTTTTACCATCTATTATCTCAGACCTGTATGTGACAAGCAGGCCGAATTTCAAAAGCTGCCTTATCTTTCTATAAATGGTGGAATGCGGAATGTCGTGCTCCCTTATGATGTTGGTGACGCTTCTATCGCAAACAGATGTTGCCTCAAGAATCTTTGACATGTGTTTGTCAGACAGCGCTATCAAGATGTTCGATCTGAGGGAATCATTTTGAATAATCATTTGTCTAATCCTGAGTTTGAGACTCAGATGAGAGAAACAAAAGCCAGTTTAATAAATAAAATGATGCCAGAACGATATGAAAAGATCTGCCAAAGCAGCAATCATTGCAGGAATCTGTGCGGCTGTAATAATTAGTGGGTTGGCGCTGTTCGTACATTTTAGACTCTCAGAGATTGAAAAGAATGAAACTGAACAAGAACGTGCAGAAGAAAGTGCAGAAGATATTGCAAGAGAAGCACTTGAGGTTCTCAGTGGAAAAGAACCACATTCTGAAAGCGAGGAATCTCATTCAGAATCTGAAGAATCACACTCGGAAGAAAGCGAGCCTGACGAACTACACGAAAAACTACCTTGAGCAGCTCAGAACATTAAACTAAAAGAAAATCGAACGGTAAGCCAGATGAATGCCTCCTTAACAAAGATATTGACTTCGATTTTGTTCTTTTTTCTTGCTGGCCTGTGCGAGATTGGC
This sequence comes from uncultured Candidatus Nitrosotenuis sp., assembly GCA_964562075.1. GTDB lineage: Archaea > Thermoproteota > Nitrososphaeria > Nitrososphaerales > Nitrosopumilaceae > Nitrosotenuis. The sequence goes on along the minus strand of CAZLSK010000150.1, from coordinate 1,536 downwards.
GGGGGATATCTGGTATGGTTATGGCTACGAGATAATTTTGCTTGGTGGGTTGGTGCAATTGGAGGGTTTATCCTGTTTTTGTATGGAATAGTTCCGACATTTCAAAAAGCCGATTTTCATAGAATCTATGCCGCATATGGAGGTGTCTTTGTAGTCATGTCTATTTTGTGGGGATGGCTCATTGATGGCACGCCGCCTGATAGATATGATGTAATCGGCACTGTCATCGCAGTGATCGGCGTTCTGATCATATACTATTATCCAAGAAAAGGAGAAAAGGTTTGGTCGAAGTCATAGTAACAACACTTGGTGTTTTCTTTTTGGCAGCACTGCTAGAAATCGGAGGCGGGTATCTGGTGTGGAAGTGGCTGCGTGAACACAAAGGCAAGATATTTGGATTGATTGGCGGGCTAGTTCTGTTTGCGTATGGCGTAATGCCTACTTTGCAGCCAGCAGAATTTGGACGGGTATATGCAACGTATGGCGGAATATTCGTTGTTATGTCTGTAATCTGGGGATATTGGATAGACAAGAAAAAGCCAGACAGATTTGAGATCATAGGCTCAATAGTTGTGTTAATCGGAGTCGCGGTAATGTTTTATTTTCCTAGATAAATTTCATAATTGAGTCAATTTCAATAATTGTCAATCAACAGCATTTTACGTCATGTTTTATGATCTGTGTTGAGCAATTCTGATACTCCTTACAGTAATCTTCGCATTGCTGAGCTATCTTGGAATCAGCAAACATGAATCCACACGATTCACATTGGTACATGTTGCTGTCACACCCACATTGGCAGCTTTCTACGTCTAATTCTTTTACCATGAAATTACTATGAAGCCCAAATATTTAAGATGAAATAACAAGAAAGCTATCATCAGATAATTGTGCATGAATATGGCAGTTAGTAACAGAGATTTTGCACTTTTTCTTTCTAAAATCATGATATAGTGGTGGAATGAGCCAGTGCATAAACTCTGGATATGGAACATCCAATCCGTAAATGATAAGAGGAATTCCAGTCAGTGCAAGCAATATACCTGAAACAAGCCTTGTCAGATTTAGCGGTATTTTCTTGATTATGCCAAGCCACAGTAATCCAATGATTATTCCAATTGCCAAAACTGCCCCAGATATAGCACTAGCCATCTCGATCAGACTGGATGTTGCCAGCGCAATCGAGTTTTCAATTGCTTCGAGCATTGCAATGTAAAAGTATCCTACTTTGTACTTTGTTGTGTTGTTTTCTTCTTCACGTTCAAAAAATTCCTTGAACATTGTATAGCTGAAATAAAGAAGGCCTCCTCACCTTCGACAAAGATGTATCTGAAGGCGGTAAAAAATACAATAAACTCAAACACGAATTTATGCTGTTCAATAGAATAATGAGGTTTGTGTGTTTGTGAAGAGCCATCGTTCTTCTGCAATAAAAAATCAGAAATATGTGGCTCCATGATGGCTCAGTAAAAGCTAAATAATTGAGCCTTGGGCATAATTCCCTCTCAATTTTACTGATCTGATAAATCAATTTGA
>CAZLSK010000149.1:2298-3170 GCA_964562075.1 uncultured Candidatus Nitrosotenuis sp. | reverse complement strand
CAGTGTTTATCTTGACTGGCATAAGTGGCATGTGGTGACTGCCTCGTGTGTTTCCTGCAACATAATGAGGATTGTTAAAGACACTACCAAGCTCCTCTGTTGCCGGAAAGTTCTTCTGTGTCCTAACCACTGCAATTGGATCGTCCTTTCCAACATAGGTGCCTGCGATATTGTGCAGTCTGTCAGTTGAGGATGCAACAATTGGCTCATCAGACTTTGTGTAAACTGATGATACAACATATCTGCCAGGGTACATCAGGGCAGCTTCTAAAATTGGCTTGTCCTCCCATAACACCAGTTCAGCGACTTCGCCTTTTTCTACATCCATAATGTTGAATTTTACTCCGGCTGCAAGTGACTTGTTTACTATGAGTCCTGTGTTGCTTAGCGCATCAACAAACAATCGATAGAAAGGATAGTTGAAGGCCCCAGGCTCTGTCTTGTCAGCTGCCAAAACCGTAAATGCCTCGTTTGGTCGTTCTTCAAACTCCATTTCTGCAACGCCGGGACCCATTCCTTTGACGTTTCCAGAAAAAGAATCCTTTAGCAGATCTTGGCCTGCACCATAAAGCCCCTCGGACTTGGCAAGCTTGGTTCCCTCCTCAAACGCTTTCCATGCAAGACCGTGGATCTCGGAACTGTCAACGCCCTTTGTGTGCGACATTATGATGTGCACGTCGTCGCCTGCATATCCCACATAATAGTCAAGCAAAAGGCTGCCTGCGTTTTTGACGGTACGCCTTACGGCATCAAGAAGACCGTCGCTTGGTCTTGTATGGCCACCGATTCCTCCAACATCGGCCTTTATCGCAGAAACGGTAACCTTCATGTGTCTTCTGGCTGTCTACTTTGATTTAATTTCTTTGATTGTG
>CAZLSK010000149.1:0-2288 GCA_964562075.1 uncultured Candidatus Nitrosotenuis sp. | reverse complement strand
GTTTTTGCAACTCTGACTGGTCGCTTTTGGAATCAGCGTTTTGTTTGCATTTTGCGTTGCTACTTTGTAAAACTCAAAACCGATATTGTGATCAAAAAAATCTAAAAAATGACAAAAAGTCTTGAAAAAATCGTAACTCTAATAAACCCCTCACATAACGAATGTCCTATGGCAACTAAACCACACTTGAACTTGATCGTAACCGGACACATCGATAACGGCAAGTCAACCACTATGGGTCATTTCCTAATGGATATGGGGTTGGTAGATGAGAGAACAATTGCCCAACATGCAGCCGAGTCGGAAAAGACCGGCAAGGGTGACACGTTCAAGTATGCATGGGTTATGGATAACATTAAGGACGAAAGAGAAAGAGGTATTACAATTGATCTGGCTTTTCAAAAATTCGAGACGCCCAAGTACTTTTTCACACTAATTGATGCACCAGGCCACAGAGACTTTATCAAAAACATGATCACTGGTGCATCCGAGGCAGACTGTGCGATCCTAGTCCTTTCCGCAAAAGAGGGTGAGACAGACACGGCAGTGGCCCCAGGTGGACAGGCAAGAGAGCACGCATTTTTGCTCAAGACACTTGGCGTAAACCAACTAATCGTTGCAATCAACAAGATGGATGATAGCAATTATTCCGAGGCGGCCTTCAAGGCAGCAAAGGAAAAGGCTGAAAAACTAATCAAGTCAGTCGGCTATAAGCTAGAGGCAGTTCCAATCATCCCAGTATCTGGATGGAAGGGAGACAACCTAGTCAAGAAATCAGAAAACATGCCATGGTGGACCGGCAAGACATTGCTGCTGGCATTTGATGACTTTACAGTTCCAGAAAAGCCAATTGGCAAGCCACTAAGGCTTCCAATTCAAGATGTATACTCCATTACCGGTGTAGGTACTGTCCCTGTGGGCAGAGTCGAGACAGGCGTAATGAAACCAAATGATAAAATCGTTGTCATGCCATCCGGCGCAGTAGGCGAAGTCAAATCAATTGAAACTCATCACACTCAAATGGAAAAAGCAGAAGCAGGTGATAACATTGGATTCAACCTCAGAGGCATAGAAAAGAAGGATGTCAAAAGAGGCGATGTCCTAGGACACCCGGACAACCCACCAAAGGTTGCCAAAGAATTCAGAGCACAAATAATTGTTATTCACCACCCGACAGCAATTGCACCTGGTTACACACCAGTAATGCATGCGCACACAGCCCAAGTTGCTGCAACACTAACAGAATTTGAGGCAAAGATAAACCCAGCAACAGGTGCAGTCGATGAACAAAATCCAAAATTCCTAAAGGTCGGAGATTCCGCAATTGTAAAAATCAGACCTGTAAGACCCACATGCATTGAAACCTTCAAGGACTTTCCAGAGTTGGGTAGGTTTGCACTACGAGACATGGGTGCAACTATTGCGGCAGGGATTATCAAAGATATTACAGAAGAACACAAACCCTGAGTAGATTTTTAGATGACCCAATCTGCCCGCATCAAACTAACAAGCACAAGCCTGCCAAAACTAGACGGAGTCTGTACCGAGATTTTAGGCATTGGTCAAAAAACCGGCGTGCGAGTAAAGGGTCCAACTCCTCTTCCAGTAAAAAGGCTCAACGTAGTTACTAGAAAATCTCCGTGTGGAAACGGCACCGAGACGTATGAAAAATGGGAGATGAGAATGCACCGAAGAATTATTGACCTTAGTGCAGACGACAAGGCAATCAGACAGCTGATGCGTCTCAAAATCCCAGATGACGTCTACATCGAGTTATCCTTGAAATAGATTAAATTATCGAAACCGAGTGTAAAAACAAATGTCTGAAGAAGCAGCACCCCCCTCCGCTCCAGCAGCCGAGAAGTTCGATGTCATCTACAAATGTCTGCGATGCGGCACAAGTGTCACAAATACAGAGCTGAGCAGGTTGCCTGAGATAAAGTGCATCTGCGGCTTTAGGGTCTTTACCAAGGTAAGGCCACCATTAGTCAAGACGGTCCAAACAATCTAGATTAAAAAATAATAAACATCTTCATCCACCACATCAGCCTTATCTGTAAGGGCCATTCGTTATGACCCATAATGTGTGGTTCTCACTGATGAAAAAAATACGATCAATCTTATATGCAACTCTGAGAAGATGTCAGAATTGGCTGAATGCTCAATTACTCCGGGCATCTTTAGAATTGAATTTAAAAAAATGTTTTTTGTGCTGGTTGTTGTTGCACTTATTTCTGGCTTTGCCATGCTGAGCTATGTGCAAACTGCATCCGCATTAACTCCGGTAG
>CAZLSK010000148.1:0-3200 GCA_964562075.1 uncultured Candidatus Nitrosotenuis sp. | reverse complement strand
TGCCCACGGCGACAATGTTGGACAGCTCGGATTTGTGAAATACTTCAAGAATTGCATTGGCACAACTCAGACAGAAGAGCTTGGCAGGGTTTGCAACTTTGGTGGCTTTACGGACGGCGATCGATGCGTTTTTTTGGCGGAGCATTTTGGAGCATCCAAGATCTTTATGTTTGGCATGGATTTTGGCCCAAAAATAGGCAGACATTCTAAAACAAAAAAGTCTGAAAGAAGAACCAAGTTGAAAAAATTAAGATATGCCAAGATGCTTTTAGAATGGCTTGCGCCAAAATCACATGCCGAGCTTTTTACCCTCTCGAGACAGCTCAAAGGTTTTCAAAAGATAGCATATGCGCAGCTAGATAGTAAGACTTGAATGCATTTTAATATCGACAATGCTCAGAAAAATTATGCAGTTCTCGGAAGACCAGATCAAAGATGCCCTAGAAATCAAAGAACGTCTCAACTCAGAAATCCAAAAACACAAGGAGCAGATCGAGATGCTTGAGAAAAATCTTACATTAATCAATTCAATCCTAAAGCAGCAAAGCTTCACAAAGGCATCTACGCTCAAAGATTTGAAGCCACAGACAAGGAGCTACCAACCAATCCCTCTGAGAAAAAATACCGACGGCTCGCTTATTGCTAACGCCTATGTCACTCCAGAAGAGATCGCGATTGTTCTGGAAAATGATGTAGAGATAAAAGAGGACACACATCCCTTCAAGTCGTTTTTCTTAGATAGAATAATTGGCGACATGAAAAGAAAGGACGTAGCGGATTTTGAAAGGGGAGCAATTGATCAGAGCTCCATAATTAACTGCCTCATAAACAAAGACGGAGCGCTTTTGCGTGAGATAATAATTAAGAACTACCGCCAAAAGGAACGACTAAACGAGATAATAAACACGGCGGCATGGTCATTTTCAAAAATGATAGAGAATTCCAAGTGATGAAATGGACAGAATCATAGTGTTAGATTTTGGTTCCCAGTATAGCCACCTTATCTGCAGGCGTATTCGCGAGTTTTCCGTATATGCAGAGCTTGTACCCTATGATACACCGCTTGAAAAGCTGCGCCAACTAAATCCAAAGGGGATAATCTTTTCTGGGGGACCATCAAGCGTATACAACAAGGATGCACCAAGGCCAGACTCCCAGATCTTCAAGCTAAAACTTCCTCTACTTGGAATTTGTTATGGACACCAGTTAATTGTCGATAATTTTGGAGGTAGTGTCAAGCGTGCAAACAAGGAATATGGACACTCTGTTCTTACCATAGACAACGGATCTGACCTATTAGCAGGCGTTGGTGGTTCTGTTCGAGCGTGGATGAGCCACGGTGACGAGGCCGAAAAGATTCCAAATAACTTTGAGATAATTGGTCACACAGAGCGCTCCCATGCAGCGGCTATTGCAAACAAACAGCAGTCAATTTATGGAATCCAGTTTCACCCCGAGGTAGTGCACACAGAAAATGGTATACAGATTTTGAAAAATTTTGTCCTGAAGATATGTGGCGCAAAACAGGACTGGACGATGGAGAATTTTGTCGAAAGTACAGTAAAAGAGATCTCAAAAATCGATGGTAATGTCTTGTGTGGTGTAAGTGGAGGAATTGACTCTACCGTTGCAGCGCTTTTGATTCACAAGGCAATAGGAAACAGGCTCAAGTGCGTCTTTGTAGACAACGGATTGCTTCGACTGGATGAAGAGCGTGAGATAGAAAAAATGTTTCGTGACAACTTTGCGGTAAACTTTACTGCAATTAACGCAAAAAAACAGTTTTTGGACAAGCTCAGGGGGGTAACAGATCCAGAAGAGAAAAGAAAGATTGTTGGCGAGGAATTTGTAAGAATCTTTACCGAGTTTGCCCAAAAAAACGGCCCCTTCAAGTGGCTTGCTCAAGGAACACTCTATCCGGACGTAATTGAGAGCGGTGTATCAAAAGGCCCTGCCGCAGTGATCAAGACACACCACAATGTTGGTGGGTTGCCTGACTGGCTCGAGCTACAAATTCTTGAGCCGCTCAGGGATCTGTACAAGGATGAGGTCAGAAAGGTAGCCTCGATTCTTGGCGTTCCAAGACGCCTTCTTATGCGCCATCCGTTTCCAGGACCTGGTCTTGCAGTTAGGATAATTGGTGAGGTAACAGAAAAAAAGCTTAGAATTGCCAAGCTTGCAAGCAAGATTGTAGAAGAGGAGCTGGAGGCAGCAGGCTGGTACGATAAGGTTTGGCAGGCATATGCTTCAGTCGGAGACGACAAAGCAGTCGGCGTTGTTGGAGATGAACGAAAATATGGCCACATAGTAATGGTTCGTGTAGTCGAATCCCTTGACGCAATGACTGCTGATTGGAGCCGGCTTCCACACGATCTCTTAGCCAAAATAAGTAATCGTATCACAAATGAGGTAGAGGACGTTACGTGGTTATCTTATGTGGTATCAAGTAAGCCTCCTGCAACAATAGAGCCACAATAGTTTCTGTTTTCATTTTCACACAAATTTTAGGTGGCTATCCGACCTGAGTAAATACAAACAAAACGTTGATTGTTTAAAACAAAAAAACAGATGCATATAAAAAATTTCTTGAAAAGGATAGTAGAAGGCGTAAGATTTGTTCCTCATTACCAATGATGGTGGATGTAAAGGATGAATAGAAGGTTTCTAATGTTATTTGCAATATTTGCCAGTACCATTCTGCTAGCCCAGATTAGTGCAGCGTATGCAGGAGAAAGTGAAGCAAGAAAAAATGCGGAAGAGAGAGAGAAAAAGATTGCACAAGAGCAAGAAAAGAAAAAGGAAGAAAAGAAAACAGCTCTCCAGAAAAAGAAAACAGCTCTTGATGCAGCTGCGAAGGAAGTAAAGCAAAAAGAGCCAAAGGGGAAGAGTGATACAGATGCTAAAAATGCAGCACGACTAAAGCAAATCAAGGATGCCAAAGCTGCTTACGATACCGCAAAAGCTGCATTAAAAACTGCAGAAAAGGCATACAATGCAGACAAAACAGATGCGACCAAAACAAAAGCGTATGAAGATGCAAAAAAGGCATTTGAGAAAGCCAAAATAGACAGAGAGCTAGCAAAACTCGGATAAAGAATCAGAAATGCTTGGATATGGGATTGGAATTATTCTTTTGAATATTGGGATGTATTTCGTCACACCAACAGTTATCATAATTAAATTAAGACAAAAAATCAAAC
>CAZLSK010000147.1:0-3209 GCA_964562075.1 uncultured Candidatus Nitrosotenuis sp. | reverse complement strand
TTTCTTGCAGAGCTAAAGGAATCGGAGCAATGGCTCCGTGACCATCATTCCAAGATGCTCCAGATGGTATCGACGCAGGTAGAAGGCGCACAAAAGGCACTGATACAGATGAGAAAAAACGGCTACAAGGCAGGAGATCTGAAATTTGCAAGATTCTCAGAATACCGTACTTTCACATACAACCAGTCAGGATTTGGAATCAAGGACGGCTTTTTGCAACTCTCAAAAATAGGCAAGATCAAAATCATACAGCACCGAGACATTCCTGAGAACCACACCATCAAACAGGTCACCGTATCTAAAACAAAATCAGGGAAATGGCATGCATTCGTTGTCATGGATGTCGATCTGGTTGTACCGAAAATCAGTCTGGCAAAATCGGTCGGAATTGATGTTGGAATCAAAAACTTTGCATATGATTCAGACGGATACCAAACGCCAAACCTACTTAACCTGCAAAAAATGCTAAAACCATTGAGAAGAATCCAGAGAAAGATAGCGAGACGACAGAAGGGTTCAAACAACAGAAAGAAGGCAGTACGGTGGTATCAAATAATCCATGAAAGAATCAAAAACAAAAGAAGGGACTTTTTGCACAAACTCTCAACACAGTACGCAAAAAAATACGACATCGTGTTCATTGAAAGACTGCAAAAGCTGAACATGGTAAAAAACCACAAGCTAGCCAGAAATATTTTGGATTCAGGATGGGGAATGTTCGGAGCAATGCTGGATTACAAAACCATGCTGGTTAAGGTTCCAGCGAGAAATACAACAATAAACTGTTCAAGATGCGGACATGCAGTGCCAAAATCACTGGCTGTCCGGACTCATAGATGTGACGTGTGCGGACTGGTTTTAGATCGTGATCATAATGCTGCAATCAACATTTTGAAAAAGGGATTAGAAATTTTCAACCTACCGCAGGAACTGCGGGAATTTACGCCTGTTGAGATCGAAATCGGTCAAGGAAGCAGGAAGCCACGAAGCTTTAACGAGTGGTAGTTCACAGATTGCTTGAAGTTCACAATAATATGGTCAAGGTAAAATTTGCCATTCCAAAGGGAAGTCTTGAAGAAGCAACATTTGCTTTGTTGGACAAATCCTGGACAAAGGTGCACAGAAAAAGTCGTACCTATAGGGTTACACTAGACGATCCTGAAATTACAGTAAAAATGCTAAGACCTCAAGAGATCCCCACGTTTGTCTCCGACGGTCTGTACGATGTCGGAATCACCGGAAAGGACTGGGTTGCGGAGACCAAAGCCGACGTCGAGCCAATTTTAGATCTGGAATACGGCAAAATCAAACTCGTAGTTGCGATTCCCGATTCCTATCGCTTCAAATCACTTGATGAAATGATTCTAGCTTATTCAAAGCAAAAAAAAGTGCTCAGAATATCTTCTGAATATCTAACGACTGCTTCCAAATTCATAAAACAACAAAAGTCTTACAAAAAACTCTACGGAAACAAAGACCCTCAAATCGTTACGCCGTGGTTACGTCTTGGTGCAAACAAAAATGTTCGAATCCACTTGTCATTTGGCGCAACGGAAGCAAAACCGCCAGACGACGTTGATGCAATTCTGGATGTTACAGAAAGTGGTACTACTTTGGAGCAAAACCAGCTCAAAATAGTGGACATTGTCATGGAATCAAGCGCACACCTCATAGCAAACAAGAATTCCTTGCGTGATAAGTCAAAAAGGGAAAAAATCTATGACATTTTGACCGTTATGCGTGGTGCAGTACAGGGAAGAAAATATCTGCACATCTACCTTAACGTCCAAGAAAAAAACATGTCAAAGCTACTAACAAGCCTGCCCTCCCTTAAGAGGCCTACAGTAAGCCCACTTAGCGTCAAGGGCTGGTATGGAGTAAACACGGTAGTGCCAAAGGCAGAGTTTCACAAAATGATTCCAAAACTACGCAAGATAGCTCAGGGGTTGGTCGTACACGAACCTAGGCAAATACTGGAGCTTGAGGAGATAAAGCGTGATGAAGAAAATTGATGAAAATCATAATCATAAACAACGCAGAGAAATTCACAAAGCCATCCTATGCAAACTATGACACAAAGCAGGTTCAGCTAATCGTAAACGAGGTAAAAAAGAACGGAGACGCAGCACTAAGACACTTTGAAAAAAAATTCAACGGTGTTAGTCTAGGAACTCTTCAAGTCTCAAAAAAAGAGATTCAAGACGCATACAATCAAGTAACAAAAGAGCAGCTTGATGCAATCAGATTAGCAAAGAACAGACTGGTCAAGACAGAAACAGCAATAAAAAAACAGCTAAAAAACATCACAATAAAAACAGATGGAACAACAATTGAAAAATCATTCATACCACTAGAAAGTGTGGGGTGTTATGTACCGGGTGGTCTTGCTCGTTATCCAAGCTCGGTTATAATGTCGGTAATCCCAGCAAAAACTGCTGGCGTAAAAAACATCCTAGTTGTTACACCCCCAAGCAAGCAAGGAAAGATCGATCCACTTGTTTTAGCTGCTGCTGATATCTGCGCTGTAGACAAAATCTTCAAGGTGGGGGGAGCGCACGCAATTGCTGCGCTTGCCTTTGGCACAAAATCAATTCCACAGGTAGACAAGATAGTGGGTCCTGGCGGCTCGTTTGTTACAGCTGCAAAATCTCTTATCTCAAACACTGTTTCAATTGACATGCTTGCAGGCCCTACAGAACTTGCAGTAATAGCTGATGATTCTGCAGACCCGCGCCTTGTTGCACTTGATCTGATCTCTCAGGCAGAGCACAGCGCTGACACAACGTGCTGTCTGGTAACAACATCAAAGGTACTGGCAAACAAGGTAATTGCTATTATCAAAAAAAGGATTGCAAACCTGAAAAGAAGTGAAATAGTTGAATCAAGTCTTAGGAAAAATGGCGCTGTATTTTTGTGCAAAAAAATATCTGATGTTATACTGGTAGCAAACAAACTTGCACCAGAACACTTGGAGATAATTGCAAAAAACCCAACATCAATATCAAAACAAATCAAGACCGCTGGGCTCATCTTGATTGGTCAGGACACACCGTCTGCTGCAAGTGACTATCTGCTTGGAACAAACCATATTCTGCCTACGAACAGATTTGGAAAAAGCAGGGGCTCACTTTCGGTTCTTGACTTTGTAAAAATAAAAACAACCGTAGAATCATCAAAACCAGCCTTGAAAAGAATCGACAGAAGCCTTC
>CAZLSK010000146.1:0-3244 GCA_964562075.1 uncultured Candidatus Nitrosotenuis sp. | reverse complement strand
CCTGTGTGAACTATTGCAGGACCACCAACTAAAATGATCTTTCCTTTTTGTTTTTTTGTCTTGTAAATGTCTTGAGCCACTTTTTTTGCAATGTGTTGTGTTGGTCTCTCACTTGAGCTGCTACTGCCCATAAATTCAAATACATTAGACCCCTCTCTTGGTCGTTCAGGCAGAGTTACCTTTACTCCAGTTTCTCCAACCACTATCAGGTCACCTTTTTTGACTTCACGAATTGGAGTGCATCGTGCTCTGCTGTCTTTGACAACGATGCACTTGTCCATCATCATGTTCTCAACCGTAATCCATTTGCCCTTGAGGAGGATCTGTGTGGTGTTGTTTGTGGTGCTGTAGAAATTATCAGGCATAACCATGTCCTTTGGTGCTACCTTGAGAATGATCTGTTTTCCTACGGTTGGGGTGGCGCCAAAACGATAGACCTGCTCAAGAATTTTGTCTAGGTGTACTTGGTTTTTGCCCTGAATCTGGAGTTTGGCATAGCTGAGGTCTTTTTTCCTTTTTCCAACCTGCATCTGCAAAACCTCAAACTCTCCACCAAGGTCCATGATGACATCAAAGATTTTCGTAAGTATCATGGAGTCAATGAGATGACCACGCACCTCAACTTCGACAGAATACTTGTTCATTCCTAGATTACCACTTTAACAGAATTTAAAATCTGTGACATGGAAAATATTTGACATGCCTAGGTTTTTTCTTCCAATTAGACCGGTAGGATTACCTTGCCTCTGAATTGTGGTACGTTATCTTTTTCAAATTCTGCCATCAGTTGGTCACGCTGCTCTTTTGTGACACCCTGTACTATTGCCTTTGAAAAACCATCCTTGTCACAAAGCGATACGATGTAGCCACTTGTGTCAGTCAAGACAAAACCGCTTGATTCATCAACAATTGCGTAATAGTTTTCCTCACCTACTGGCTCCCAGACATCTGATTTTGTGTCACGTAGTGCCAGAGCGGGCATTGCTCTGTTATTTGTAAGCTTGTTGAGGTATTCTCTTGATGCCTGTACACGTTTTTGTCCTATCTTGAGTGCTTGAAAGTATTGCACAAACTCATTCTTGGTTTTAATTATTAAAACTTAAAGAATCGCAATTACCATCAAATTTGCAACTTTTCAAGCAGTTTTGAAACAAACATACTATTTTCTTGACGCTCGGCAAGGATTTGTTCTAACCGTTTTTTGTCTTCGTCTCGATATTTTTCGCGCGATACAATCTGAAAATATTCTTCATCAAGAGTGTTATTTGCTTGCAATCTTTTGATTATCTCAAACAAAACCCCTATAAGCTCACTTTGAGCCTGGATAATCTCATCCTTGTTTTGTTCAGACAAATCAAGATGGCTATGTAATGCTTACTTGTAAATCTTTGATAGGAACTTTTGTAGGTCAGGATCCGTTAGTCCTATTTTTGCAGATTCAAAAAACGATGCAAGTTTGGCTTTTGCAATTCCTGATTTTTCATATTGGTCTGCCTGCAATGCCATCTCAAGCTTGTCGACTTGGTGCAGTAGTTGTGATTCATGTGTAATGTTTTTTTGATATTCTTCCCAAAGTACCATGTATTTTGTCCTCATTGGCTCTTCAAGGTTTTGCATGATATTTCTCATCGCCGAATTTTCAATCTCGTCCTTTTTTGATTTGGTGGTTTGTTCTGGGGTAAGGTCACCTGTTATAGCTTCTGCCAAGTCATGTAAAAGTGACATTCTGATTACCTTGCTTGTATCAAAGCCCTTGATGTCAGAGAGAACCATTGCCATGGCCGTCATAGAAAAGCAATGATCTGCAACAGATTCTGGGTTTTGTAAGCCCAGTTTGCTTTTCCAGCCTTGACGCGGAACCGTTTTTAGTTTGAGAATGGTTTTGAAAAACTCATCAAGACTAGTATTTGCGTGTGTCTCCTTCAAGTAATCCAGATCCATGGTGAATTCTGTCTATGTGTTTTGAAAGCTCATCTTTTGATTGGAATTCAGAATCACAATAAGGGCATCTGATTTTATCTGTCATGACACGACTAAAGACATGAATTAATTAAATTAATCGAATGAATTAGAATTCTAATCTACTCCGAACAAGATAATAGTCTGGTTTGTAAAAATTCATTATTGAAAATTTACACAAAGACCGGAGATGATGGCACAACAGGACTGCAGGGTGGAAAACGTGTTTCCAAGTCAGACCAACGGATAATAGCGTACGGTGCAGTCGATGAGATAAACTCGTGTCTTGGAATAATTCTTGCGCATGAACCGGATGAGGACATCAGGGATTTGTTAACAAGAATCCAAAACGAGCTGTTTGTTGCAGGCTCTGATCTTTCAGATCCCAACCTCGCAAACACAAAGAACCGAATTACAGAGACAATGGTCGAGAACCTTGAAAAAAACATAGACAAGTTCGAAAAGGAGCTTAAACCGCTTGTTAATTTCATACTGCCTGGCGGGCACAAGAATGCGGCATATTTGCATCTGGCAAGAACAATAACCAGACGCGCAGAAACCCACGTTGTTATGCTGGCTGGGCAGGAACGCCTCAATGCAAGCTGTCAAAAATATCTAAACCGTCTATCTGATCTTTTGTTTGTACTGGCGCGTGTCACAAACAAACGAAATGGCACATCCGATGTGATCTGGATGCCCTGATCTAACTGAAAATAAAACATATTCTAACTTTGAATTTTTGCGTGATGAGAACACCAAAAGACACTTTAATTGCTCATTTTTAGAAAAAAACCGAGCCAAGGTAGCTCAGCCTGGGAGAGCACTCGGCTGAAGACCGAGCTGTCGTGGATTCAAGTCCCACCCTTGGCACATTTTATTTTATTCAAATTCCACGTTAGAGACGATTTACGTCAGTGGAGTGAAGGTATCTAACGTTCTTTTTAGTGATGCAAAGGAGTCAACATCGTATGAATAGCCATACACTGCATACATCTCCGAGCTTTCCCTTACAAAGTGAAAGTCTTTTCTCATCATCATGGAGTTTCCGTTTTGTCCCATGTGCTTGAGTACAATGACAGTCTTGTAACCATAATCAGTATCCATCGTAGTTATGCTATTGCCTAGTCCGAATTCGCCATTTGCCAAATATTCTGTTGACTTGAGATACCAATGAAAATCATCCCTCCCTGCAAAACTCCCCCATCCGCAAATTCGTCTCTCGTCACCTCCGTGGACGAGGTCCTTTGGGGGACGTCCGGCCGGAGCCGCGTCCGGATAGGGATAT
>CAZLSK010000145.1:0-3259 GCA_964562075.1 uncultured Candidatus Nitrosotenuis sp. | reverse complement strand
TCGGGCCGCGCCATCATTGCAAGGATGGAAGGTGAATTTACAAGGCTGAGCCAGATTTATGGCAACATGATTCTGTTATATGGTATGGATGGCGATCCGAGCTGGGAAAACAGAAACACCAGATTTCTCAAGCCGTTGCACATCGATGAAATACTCAAGATAAGATTCACAATATCTGATAAAAAAGAGCTTGACGACGAGTTTGGGATGATTGCAGTCGATTTTGAAGGCAAAAAGCAAAATGGCGACCTTGTGGTAGTTGCAAAGAAAAATCTCTACCGAATAAGAAAAGAGCCACCCAAGTGAGTTTGAGTTATTCAGGCTCAGATATTGTTACTAGTTTTCCGTCCTGCACCCTAATGCGCAAATACCTAGTGTCCTGAAACACCAGCGTTATACCACCGTCTTTGTCGGGATCTTGCACCTCTATTAATTCTTGCATTCTAATGCCATCAAATTTTACCATGTCGGTGGTATGCTACGGTAGATTATATTTTTAATTAGAGTTCGATACTAAAGACCCAAACCATCGATGAATAATTTGATTGCAGTGGCTATCAGTGCTGCAGAGATAAGAAGCCTTATCTTGTTTTCTTTAATCTCAACTGATAGCCTTGCTCCGAGCAGGCCTCCCGCAAATGCACCAATCGAAAGCAAAAGTGCATACGAAAAGTCAGCATGACCCAGCAACGTGTGAGCTACAAGACCACTTGATGAGGAGAACATCAAAATCAGCTGCGACGTGGCAGTTGCTTTCTTTACCAAAACTCCAAGTACAATTATCATCAATGGCACAAAGACTATGCCGCCACCAATTCCAAAAAAGCTAGAAAGTATTCCAGCAATGAAGCTTATTGCAGCAGAGGCTGCAAGCAATTGTTTTGAAACGCTGGTCTCTTGCGGTTCCATTTTACGTTTGATGAAAAGATACAGGCATGAGGCTGCCAAAACAATTCCAAATAATATCTTGAATACTTCGGGGGTGGTAGCAGCTGAGGCAAACGCTCCTATGATTGCACCTGGAATTGATGTCAATCCAAGGTGTAAGCCAATTTTGTACTCAATGCGTTTCTGTCTTGCATAAGAAACGGTAGAGGCAACTGAATTACTAAATGCGGCATATAGGCTACTGCTAGCTGCTACTGTGGGCGAGATGCCAAAAAATGTTAGTGCAGGAACTACGATTATGCCGCCCCCAAGTCCAATTATAGAGCCAACGATCCCTGCCACGAATCCAAGTGGAATTAACCACAGACTTTCAATCATTTCTGCTATACCAAGTGCTTAGCTATTGAATCTTGTTGTGGCTCAGATTGGTCCTTTTGGTAGTGAGACCGAAAATACTGTCGGGTTGTTTGTTATTCTAATTTTTCCTAAATGTTGCTGAACTATGGTCTTAACGGCTGGAAGTCCAAGTCCGGTTCCGCGTGATTTTGTTGTAAACAACGGCTCAAATATTTTATCTAACAGTGGTTCTGGTATGCCTACTCCGGAATCTTGGACCTCAAAGGTAACAGCTTCGCCTGACTCGATGAATCTAATTCTGACATCGCCGCAATTATCCATTGCCTGAATGGCATTCATTATCAGGTTCGTAAAGACCGCTTCTATTTTTTCACGATCACAGAAAAGCTGCACGTCGTTTTTTGGCAGATGTATTCTGGTCTGATCTGGAATGACTATCTTGTTTATTGCGGCATTCAATATGGCAGACAGTGAGTGTTCGTCGCATCTAAGCGGTGAGCTTCTCACAAAGTTGAGCACCTCATCCAGCTGAAAGGCAAGCCTTGATGATGCGTTATCTATGGAATTAAAAAGCCCAAGCAGATCTGTAGAAATTCTTGATGCATGTTTTAGTTTTACAAGCTCTACTGTGTTCTTTATTATGGCGAGTGGATTGCGCATGTCATGGGCAAGCCTTGCTGCCATCTCACCTATTGCAGAGAATCGCTCAGATTTGAAGAGCTCCGACTGAAAACGACTCAGCTCACTTCTCTTTTTTGTCATCTCATCCAAAAGCCAGTCTCGCTGCTCTTTTACCTCATCAAACTTGGCAAGTTTGCGTTCAAGTAAAATTATCTCTTTTTTTTGCGAAATGTTTTGCTCAGTTAGTCTTTGTTTTTCAAACTCCAGCCTTTT
The DNA here is from genome assembly GCA_964562075.1 of uncultured Candidatus Nitrosotenuis sp. Classification (GTDB taxonomy): domain Archaea; phylum Thermoproteota; class Nitrososphaeria; order Nitrososphaerales; family Nitrosopumilaceae; genus Nitrosotenuis. The sequence continues at coordinate 1,120 of CAZLSK010000145.1, read as the reverse complement.
GATTTTATCTAAAAGTGCTTGTTCTGACAGTGCTTCCCTGAACCCCACAGCTGAGTTGATTGCAGCCAAGACCCCATGGCTTTTGCTAAAAATTAGATAATAACGGACTGTTTGTTCAAAACAGACAAACTAGGTGTATATAAAGAACTGCCAGAGGTAGCCGTCATTGTTGGTGGTAAGCTCTAGCTGTAGCACTCTGTCCCGTAGGACTAGCTCCGTTGATTTGCTGTGTGGTTTGGTATCGGAGAGGTGGAACTCCCTAAGACCGTCAACCCATTGCTCCACACTTTGAAAAGTGTTCGGTTGTGCTTCATCCCAGCAGTTACAAATGACATTTTGAACTATGATGTTTATTGTGTCTTTGACAGAATCAATCTGAGTCATGAAAGGATCCACTTGAATCAAAGCCAAAATTATTTTTGGCTCATCGGGGCTGCCGACCATGTGAATGTTGCCAAGAAACTTGCCATCGGCGTCCTTTAGCTCAGTTGATGTACAATATTGTACAAGTTTTTGTTTTTCCTCACTTGTAAAGAATGAGCAGTATTTTGTTATGTCGTCTTGTTCTTTTAGTTTTATTGGAGATGATATGTCGATGCCTTGCTCTGCAAGCTTTTGTTTTAGTATCTCGTTTGTTTTCTCATACGCCGACAGATTTTGTAGCGCTTTATCATTAGCTGGAATGGCAAGCGCTGAAATTATTGCAGCTACTCCTATTGCCACTGCAGCGTAAAGAATTTTTTTACTTGCCATTTTTTGTTGCTGTCGTATTAGGACAGATAAGCCTTTCCAGGATAGATTAGATCGAAATTATTTCAAGTTTTGAATTTTCTGTTATATTAAACATGTCTACAAAACCAGAGGTTACCTCAAGGACGTATTTTGCTGGCTTGCCATTGCCATTTGTGAATGTGCATGCCATTGTTTCCAGAGCAGATTTGCATGGTTGGGTATTCTTTTCAATGTGCACGACATTTCCATTTGCATCAAACCAGATCACATCCAGTGCAAACTGCATGTTCAGCATCCACATAGAACGCACCCCCTCGTCTTCAAAAACAAACAACATGCCCTGCTCATAAGGCAGCTTTTCTTGGAACATGAGTCCTCTTGTTTGGAG
>CAZLSK010000144.1:0-3308 GCA_964562075.1 uncultured Candidatus Nitrosotenuis sp. | reverse complement strand
CTTGGCTACCCCAAAGTCACGAGGCGACAACTGCGATCGAGGTTAATTGAGCTGAAAAGGCTTGGAGTTGAGAGTGTTTCCTTCCAAGGACCTGTCCTTATTGGTAAAACTGCTGTACTAGGCAAAGGTTACACGGCAGTTGTAGTTTTAGCAAAAAGAGGAGCAAAATGCGTTGCACTCAAGATTCGTAGAACTGATTCACCACGTGAATCCATGGAAAAGGAGAGAATGCTGCTTGAAGCTGCAAACAAGGCTAAAGTTGGACCAAAACTTATCGAAGGTGGTGACAATTTTGTAATAATGGAATATCTTGATGGTAAAAAGATCTATGATTGGATTAATGATCTTAAAGGAAAGGGTAGAGTTGCAAAACTAAAGTCTGTAATTAAAAAGGTGCTCCAAGATTGTTACGAACTTGACAGAATAGGACTTGATCATGGAGAACTAAGTAATATCACAAAACATGTTATTGTTGGAAAATCAGTTAGAATAATTGATTTCGAAAGTTCAAGCCTTGAGCGAAAGGTTTCAAATGTCACATCGGCAACTCAGGCACTTCTCATTGCCTCAAGTATTGCTAAAATGGTCGGAAGGATTTACAGGGTTCCTCCAAAACAAAAGATCATTGAAGTGTTACGTAAGTACAAAGAGAACCCAAACGACGGAAGTTTTGAAAAAATCCTTGAGGTCTTGAAGCTCTAGCTTGTCCTCAAACGCAATCAAATTTCTAAAAAAGGATCCAAAGCTTGCAAAAATAATCAGACGGGTCGGAGGCTACGATATCATTCTTGTAAAAAATCCATATGAATCCTTAGTTGAGGCAATCATTACACAGCAGCTCTCAGGAAAGGCAGCAGAATCTATCTCAAAGAGGTTTAGAGAGTTGTTTGGTAGATTCCCAAAGCCAACAGAGGTGCTTAAAGCATCTGATTCAAAGCTTCGTACCACTGGACTATCCACCATGAAAATAAAATACATCAAGGATTTGTCAAAAAAGATCGTAACAAAAGAACTCAGGATAAATTCGCTAAAAAACCTTACAGATGAAGAGGTGATCGTGCAGCTGACCTTGGTCAAAGGAATCGGTCGCTGGACCGCAGAAATGTTTTTGATTTTTTCGCTTGGTAGGCCTGATGTACTGCCTGTGGGGGATTTGGGTCTCAGAAAGGGAATACGGAGGCTTTATTCGCTTTCAGAGCTTCCACAAAAGAATAAGATCGAACAAATTGCACAAAAATGGAGGCCTTACAGAACAGTCGCAACTTGGTACATTTGGAAAAGCCTAAACCAATTTGATAAAATTGGATAGAGATGATTTGGAAGAACCTCTTAATTATGAAAAGAGCTAAAATGATCTGGTTTGCACAATAATCTTATCAAAGTTTCTTTAGGGGTTTTTGTTGTCTTGGTTATTTCCTTTCTTTTCTTTCAAAAAGATCAGTTTGCATGTGCAGAGACCCAGATTCCAAGTTGGTTAAAAAATCAGATCAAGGATTGGTCAGTCAACCAAGCTTCAGATGATGATTTTATAAATTCTTTATCAGAGCTAAGTAAACTAGGTTTGATTAAAGTACAGGAGGATATTAAAAATAAAAACACATATCATCTTCCCAAGTATGGTCAGACAATTTTTGTAAAAATTTCAGGAAGGACTGGAGATTTTGAGCAGACAAGTCCTGTTACACTAGTTGTTGTAACCCCTAATGGCCAAGAATCTGAATACACGATACAGGTCCTTGAGAGTAGTGTATACTCTACTGTGATACCTATTACTTATGATTCGCCTCTAGGTACATACACCGTCCTTGCATATCACCTCGGAAAAGAGCTTCCCAGATCATATTTTCAGCTAAGATCTGAGCAGTACATCCCTGCATGGATAAAGGAGACTGCTAGATGGTTAGCTGAAGGGAAGATTTCTGATAGGGATTTTGTTTTATCAATGCAATATCTGATAGATAGTAAAGTAATTGATCTTGGTCCTGTTATGATTATACAAGAATCATTTGATGTAAGCGTAAATGGTCTCAAGGCAGTCAGACGTGGAACCATGCAGTCCTTGGACATACATGTAAGCAATGTGAATGGTCCGGTAGATGGAGCAACGGTTTCTGTGCGAGTGGAGGATTATGGGGAAAACGTACTAGAAGAGTTTGATGGGACAACTGATTCTAATGGAGATTACAACGTCTCTTGGGAGCTGAGTAAGGATTTCAACGACATTGAGACTTTTCTTGTGTTTGTGGATGTAACAGATGGTGTTTCGTCAAAGACCAATATGTTCAAGTTTCAAGTGTACTGTTTGTGTGGAGAACCAAATTGTAGATGTCGTAACTAGGGAATTCTATGAGCTTCAAAGAACCTTTCTGTGCTTGTATAATGCATATGTTGTTATCCAATACCCCGCATACCACAATAAATTGACTGGATGTGCCAAACTATAGCTTTGTTCTGCTTCTAGGTTATAGTAAACAACATCAGCTATTGCGAAAGCAATAATTCCAAACAACAAAAGAAGCCAAGATTTTCCAATAATTCCTTCTTTGAAAATGCTGGCACCATAAATTGTCAAGGTAAGAGAAATTGATGAAACGATGATATAATACAATGAAAGAAGGTCTATTCCTTCTAATCGCAAATCTCCTGCCAAATTCAAATAAAATAGAACTAGTGAAATGGGTAGCAAGATCATCCATGAAAGAGTTCTTGCTTTGATCGTTGGTTTGAAAAATGATACGTTGAGGAAAAGATGGCCCAGCACAAGGGGGTAAAACGGTACAAAAAGAATATCAGCTGGAGACGGATAAGCAGGTTCGTCTAAGACATAATCATAAAGACCATAAAGTATCTCTCCTCCCGCTGCGCAGAGATATGCTATTGCTAAAAAGAGATATGATTTGAAGAAGATTTTTGTTGGCAGGTATCTTTTGGCCACTACAAATGCTGCAATTGTTGTACCAATTGGATTCAAAATTGAAAATATCGTTGCAGCTAATTCACTGGCATTTTCTTCAAGAAAGTAAATGGATGAGTAATGAAATGCTGTTACGGAGACAATGATTATTGTAATTATTCTAAGATTGATGGAGCCATCCGCTCTCCCTGGTATAACCTTAGGCTCACTATTTGCCATCGGAATGACAATTATTTCCACTTTTTTAAGTGATTTTTTAAGTTTTAGCCTTAAACATGTTAGTTGCCTCTGCAAAAATGAATTATTGAGAATTTGCATGCGTATTGTGATTTTCATAACTAACTGAGGGTTGGGCATAAATCCAAACTCATTTTACCATCATAACAAATCAGTT
>CAZLSK010000143.1:0-3328 GCA_964562075.1 uncultured Candidatus Nitrosotenuis sp. | reverse complement strand
TTGCCTTATTAAAGTCCTTAATGTCCTTAAAGTAGTACTTGTCTACTTTGTGGTTAGACTTTGCAAGTGGCAGTCCCGTTGCCTGGTCTTCTAGGAATACCTCAACTCCGTGTTTTCCGTCGTGTAGGCCTGCTTTTCTGCCAAATGCTGGTTCGTTTGTGTGACCCAGCACAACGGTAACTGGTTTTGCATGTTGCTGGTTTGGATCAGAGGTGTTTGGTGTGATCACCGTTACCGCGTGTGGGAAAGCGTATGCTTGACTTGCAGTTGCAAACAAGGTTGCAGCTGCAACCGTTGCAAACATTGCTATGAATTTTGCGTTCATGAATTTTGAAAAGAAAATTTTTCATTAAAAGTAGATTGGTAGATTTGGTAAATGTACCAACCGCCTTTTATTTTGAAAATTTTATGCACATGACATGGACAAAACAAAGCGACTTCAGTTGCTGATATTGGCTGCAGGCATTGCTGCCGCAGGAACTCTTTACGGAGGATCGGTCTTTGCAAGCCACAGTTTTGAAGCAGGGGTGAAGGGAGATTCGTTACCTGACAACACCCACATCAGGCTGGATGGTTTGACATTACCGCCGGGTGGGGTCCTGCCAGTGTATGATGCCAGTCCAAACTTTGTCTCGGGGCATTTTTTGTTGCGTGCACCGTGTGATCCAACCACACACGTACCATACGTTACTGTGATTGCAGGTCACATTGATGAAAGCGAACATGAAACGCATATGGACAAGATTCCACTGTTCTACATATCTCATGCATCAACGGCAGGAAGCTGTGTCTTTCATGCACACATTCCAGACCCCTTAAACGGTGGCTCTCCCAGAGTGACAGACATGGATCTGATCAATCTCTCAGGAAGCGACATCAGCTTCAATCTAGGAGATGTAGTTGATATCAACGTACAAAGAGTTCTTGGAAGTATCGCAGAGGCACCGTATGATGGAGATGTAAAGCTGCCAGGCGAGCTCACTCACGGAAATCCGATCTTTGACCTAAATGACGACAATCCCGACAACGATGGGCTTGGATCCCACGGGGAAGAATAAATTCCCTTTTTCTTTTTTTTATCTTGCAAGTTCAAGTCTGCATAACTATTTTAGCTTAAAAAACCAAGGTAGGAGTTTCGTAGCCGCTCCAATAGGCTTCTGCCATTGTTGAGGGATTCGAACCCAACATTCCCTTTGTGTCCCATTCGGTCCATTACATCTGTTTTCTGACAGGTCACATTCTAAGCATTCATGAAAATCAAATGTGAAAATCATCTTTCTTATTAATAGACAAGCAGGTTCGAATTACTTCCGAGCATGGTTGACTCAAAAAACCTAGGAATTGGCATAGCGGCTATTGCTATTGCCGTAGTTGCTATTGTAATTGCAAGCATCTCCTTAGTCAGCCCTATCGGGATAGAAACAGAAGATGAGGAAGAAGAGGAGGAATATCGTCCCATCACTAGAGAGGTCTTTCTCTTTACCGAAGTTGACGAACACATTGATGAAGAAAAACTAGCAATACCTCCAGACATGTTTTCACAAGATACCATAGTTGTAAAGCAAGGCGACAGAGTCAGGGTACATTTTTACAACCTCGAACCAGTCGAGACTCAAGAACACCACACATTTTCAATTAACGATCCCGCGTACAAAATTCATTCCGATATTAATGCAGGAGAAGACACAGTAATTGAATTCACAGCCTCAAAAAGCGGCGTATTTGACTATCTTTGTACTTACCATCAACCTACAATGAGAGGAGAGCTGGTGGTTCTTCCTCCATAATTCTGTTTTTTGAATTAAAAAAATGAAAAAAGGTTTTGGTTGCCAAAAATAAAGACTAACTTAAAAGATCGGATAATCTTAAAATCTTCTTTGAAATCTTGGTTTCTGGTGTTTTGGGAAACACTCTTGACAGTATACTGGTCTGTCCTGTTTTGGTTGGAAAGGTACCTCTGCCTGTTTGCCACAGTCTGAGCAAGTACATGGGTACATCTTTCTTTCGTATGACATGACTGCACGTAAACAGCTCCAAATAAGAATGATTGGGTCTGAAGTCATAGTCGCAGTTGTCAACAGTTAATAGTGGTCAAACAAGAGAAATGTGTGCCTAAATCCCGACAAGACCACAAATCCTTGGTCAAAAACCTAATTGATCATTTTGCCTCAAAAGGACTTGAAATTCAGTATGCAAATTTTGAAAACTATGATAAACCGTTTGTCATAAAGCGACATGCGCCAGACGTCATAGCAGTTGATAAGCAAAGCCGTCTAGCATATTTGGGTGAGGCAAAGATGTGTAGCGAGCTTACAAATGAGATCACAAAACAACAGTTCGAGGACTTTTCAAAGACGCTTATGAGAACAGGAAAATCAGAAGGTGTCAGACTACCGTTTTTCATTGCAGTGCCAAACGAGTGTGCCACTAAAATTACTCAAACGTTTAGAGATTTTGAGATCCCACTAAGAGAAAACGTCCACGTTTTGGGTTTTTAACCATGTATTTCCTATTTGGTATCATATGGAAATAATGGGAAGGAGGCCTAGGCAGCTAATACAGGAGACTCCCTGTTACATCCACCTCTTTTCAAAATTTCTCTCATACAGGCTGTTTGGCAAAAAAAGCCCGCTTTATGGTTCTGCCGACATCATCAACGTATGCAATCTCCACTGCACGCATTGTTACTGGTGGCTAAACAGAAAAGAAAACGAGGAGCTGACAGTTGATCAGTGGAACCAAATCATACAAGACAAATTCAAAAAACAGCACGTCTACATGGTCACACTGGTTGGAGGCGAGCCGATGTTACGACCAGACGTAGTCAATCTCTTCGCAAAAGAGTTCCCAAGGCGTGTATGTGTTGTTACCAACGGTACAATGCCAATTAGAAAAATTGACGGCATCTATTTTTACTGGATATCAATTGATGGAACAGAGCAAATCCATGATAAGATTCGTGGGGCTGGCTCATACGCATCCACCAAAAAAAATGTAATTGATTATGTAGAAAACAACGGAAACAAAGCCTGGAAAGACATTTGGATCTCAATGACAATCAACTCGTTAAACTACAAAACGGTCAAGGATGTGGTAGAAGAATGGTATGACCATTCCAACAAGATAGCATTCCAGTTCCACACTCCCTTTGCAAAAGGCGACCCACTCTGGTTGCCGTTTGGAGAGGAAAGAACGAGATTAATTGATGAGATAATATCACTGAAGAAAAAATATGGTGATGACTATATCATAAATCCGACAAAGCAGCTGGAATTACTCAAAAAAAATTGGGGTGGGCAGGGAACGACGCCAATTGACTGTCCCACTT
>CAZLSK010000142.1:0-3403 GCA_964562075.1 uncultured Candidatus Nitrosotenuis sp. | reverse complement strand
TCAACGTTTTTTCCGAAAAAAAGATTCCAGAACATCAGATCATCGACAACCCGCAAATCACACTCCAACAAAAAGGCGCGGTGCAAACAATCCTGCAAGAATTTGAAGTAGATTACGAGTCTGATTATTTCCCAAATGATTTTATCCTCCAGTATGTCGCAGAATACAAAAACGCACCACTTTTGCAGATGCAGGTATTGCGTCCAGACGGCAAAGATCTGGACTTATTGTCAATATCGCTTCCACAATCATCTAGCACAAACAAATTTTCTGACAAGATTTTTTCAACAAGTGACACAATCAGAAAGAATCTCTTGATCCAGTCATCGCAGTTTTCATATCAAATTGAGGGACTGCCCACAAAGGAGATAGTTTTTTCAAAATCCGACAGACATGAGGTACTAAAAGGAAGATACGTGTTCACAGTAAGGCTCATCGGAGTCGATTCGCAAAACACGATTTCGGATTCAAAATTGATTTTGGGAGGCAAGGTCTTTGGTCTTGTAGGCACTGATGAGCTAAGACGTGACCTGTCCATCGGGTTGCTGTGGGGCACACCAATTGCGCTTTTTATTGGAATCGTCGTCTCGGTTGGTTCTGTGGTCTCTGGCTTGGTTTTTGGCGTATATGCAGGCTACAAGGGCGGCAGGACAGACGAGTCAATGATGCGCTTTAATGATATCATTTACGCGCTTCCTGCGCTGCCGTTTTTGATCATCTTGTCTGTCACTACCTCAAACAGCATATTTTTGCTGATCGGGTTTTTGATGATATTTGGTTGGGTTGGAGTAGCCAAGGTCTCAAGGAGCATGGCACTCCAAATCAAGACAAGACAGTTTGTTGAGGCTGCAAAGATCATGGGTCAAAAAGATTCCAGAATAATCTTTAGGCACATCATACCGCAGATCCTGCCTTATGCTCTTGCAAGTATTGCCATCTCTGTTCCTGCTGCTATAACCACCGAGGCAGGCCTCAGCTTTTTGGGCCTAGGAGATCCTACCTTTCCCACATGGGGCCAGATACTGCACGATGCCAAATCATATGGGGCTGCTGCAAGGGGATTATGGTGGTGGATACTGCCTCCGGGAATAATGGTGGCGCTGACTGGTCTTGCGTTTGTCTTTATTGGAAACTCGCTTGAAGCGCTTGCAAATCCCAAACTTAGGAGCTAGTTTGCAAGCTGAAAGCTTCGGATTATCTTAAGGGTTGGGTCGTTTAGTTTTATTGTGTAGGCAGCGGCATTTGGGTCGTTGAGCTGGGAGAGCATCTCTGCAAATTTTGTTTTGTCTTTGCCCCTTTCATACATGCCCCCCGTCTCCTTTACACAGAGTGGGAATTTTTTCATGTTTATTCCGTTTTTGAAGAGATGTTCGATGAACTTTTTGTAGCTCTCCGTCTCGTACCAATCAAGTTGTTTTTCTTCGCAGACAGCAATCCACGTATCTATTGAGTTTTGGTAGATTGCTTGCGCTCGCAGTTTTTCAAGCGACATGATCTAAAAATCGGCGCGCTTCATCTTGGAGCCACACCTAGGACAGGTAGCACCCTTGAATCTGTGGTTGCAGGTAAGGCAGACATATTTGACTCCTCCCCCGCCTTCGGAATTGAAGCCAAAGAATCCTCCGCCTTTAGAGTCTCCGTACCCCCTCATCCTGCTCATGTATTTGCGACGGATGAAGAGCGGCAATGCGATAAAGATTGCAAGTGCAGCTGCAAGACCGTATGGGAACGGCAAAACCATCTGCAGGCCGATACTGACGGCCAAAGACGCAAACAAAAAGATCAGATAGTTTTTGTAGCTGTACAACACATTCATTCTCTTTAAAAACCTTATAAAGTTTTGTAGGAATTTTTCTGCAACCTACTCTTCAAAGATTATCTCTAGTTGTTTTCCGCCACTATCCCAAGCAAAGATGTCATCGTTTTTTTCATATGGTGACTTGACGATGATTGAGACAAGACCAAAGAAGTGATGGAGGTCTGTAACCGATGGTGTTGCTGGTCCGCTTGGATGTGAGTGAGCACTGCCGACATATGACAAGTCCAGCGGAAGAAATGATTGGGGGAAGCCTGCAAAAGTTTGGTCACTATAAGAAAATGGAGGGATTACAAGTCCGTCAACTGTGATGACTCCTTTTTTTGATTTTCCTCTCAGTATTAGTATTCCCTCGTTTGGGTGCTTCATCTTGCAATATGACAATATGCTGTCTCTGGCTTGTTTTTTTAGTACTACCTTGCGCTCTACTTTAGAACCCAATAAATCACCTCAAATCTGAAACGTGTATTTTGTTCCAGTCAGGTTCTGCATCGAGTCTTGCAGCTGCTCAATTAGCTTTTGTTTCTGGGACTTGTCGCTTTCCAGCTCCGTTCGCAGATTTTTTATTTTTGAAGCAGTATCATCTTTGTCCAATTTTGCTCTCTCCAGATGTTTCTTGAGCTCATCAAGTTGTTTTGGATCAAAGATTGCAAGTTTTCCCTCAAGATCCCGGCGCTGGGATTGGAGGCGGCCCTTTTTTTCTATAAAATCATCAAGCAGCGATATTAGGTGAGTAACCTGTGCCACCGACTTGTCGGTTTCTTTTACTGAAACGGTGCCTGAGACGATTCCTTTCATGCACGATTCTAAGACCGTGACTATGGCATCCTTGTTTTCTTGGGATACCACCTCAGAAGAGTTTGCAATCAGTCTTTCCAAAATAATTTTGAGTTGTTTTTCAAGCGAGGTAACATATACGTATTTGCCAAGCGGCCTTGAAACCTTGGAGAATTCGTCATCGATTTCCTTGTTCAGATTTTCTTGCTGTGTTGCAACTTGACGTATTTGCTGCTGATATTCTAAGAATTTTGTGTGCTGGGGGGATGTGCGCATCGAGGAGATTTTTTGCTCCGTTGAATCGATTGTGTTGATGCATTCATTGTAAAATTCTTCCAGCTTGCCTATGTGCCTGCTTTTTTCATCAATTGTGTTTTTGAGGTTTGAAATTTTTTCTGCCAAAGTTTTGATTGATGATGCTGAATAGTCAAATGATGAAAGGTTACCAATTTGCTTTGTTATTGTGGTCTGACTTTCAGTAATCACACCGAGGTGGTTCTTTAGGTCTTGCGCATATTTTTTTGCAAAGACGTGTATGATTCTGGTGTGTTTGCCAAGGACGTCTCCAATTTTTTTTAATGCGTGTGATGAGATCTCAGAAGCCTTGATCACATCATCGAATGATGAAATTGGTGGAATCGTTTTTTGCGATTCTTTAGATACAATTTCTATTACTTCTGACTTGCTACGCACCACAAGAACCTGCAGCATCTTGTCTATGTCATCGACTTTGAGGTCGTCTGCTTTTAGCTGTGAGATTATTTTTGCTATCAAGTTGAGCTCGTTTTGGATTTTGTCAAATAACGGTTT